>JAKAJY010000099.1 GCA_021824845.1 archaeon | reverse complement strand
CCTAATCTGCATTGCAATTGGAGATTCCTTTGCAAAGTCGTTAAACCTGCAATACATGCATCACATACTATCAAGATCTGCCGATGTGGATGTTGATTCAAAGCAAATGATAATGGGCACTGCTCCATATGGTGATCATCCGACATTTTCCATTTCAATTAACCACAAACAAACCTATACTGGAATAACTGATAAAGACCGAGCGCTGACCATCAAAGAGATGGCAAATCTGTATCATTCCAGTAATGCAAAAAAAGAATTCATTTCATCTTTTGCCACGCCTGGACATGTGCCATTATTATTGGCATCAAATGGATTGCTGGCAAAAAGGCAGGGACATACAGAAATGTCAATATATCTGGCAGAGCTTGCCAAACTTTCACCAGTCACTGCAATATGTGAGATGATGGATGCCCAGACATATTCAGCCTTATCAATGGAAAAGGCTCAAAAATTTGCAAAGGAAAACGCCATTCCGTTTATTGACGGAAAAGAACTATTAGAATTCTCAAGGGTGCACTAGATGAATATTGCAATTGTTACTGCGGAATTTAACTCAGAGATAACATCCAAAATGCTAGCAATTGCCAAAGAAAAGGCACAATCACTCAAAATTACAGTCAAGTATTCCTGCATTGTTCCAGGCGCATACGACATGCCAATTGTGGTGGATTCCCTCTTGTCAAAAAAAGACGTAGATGCCGTAGTTACGCTTGGCGCCATTATAAAGGGCCAAACCAAGCATGATGAAGTAATTGCCCATTCCACTGCAAAATCTCTCACAGATCTTTCCCTTAGGCACAAAAAGCCAGTCTCACTTGGAATCTCTGGTCCTGGAATGCAGGAGCGCCATGCCTATGCCAGAATCAGGCCTGTTGCCGAGCGTGCAGTGGAAGCAGTACTCAAAATCTCTGAGGAGCTAGAGAAAATACAATGATTCAGCTTACTATCATAAAAATAACAGAATATGGTCCATGGACTCTTACTTTGGGCTCTGATAGGGAACACGAGTTGCAGATGCTTCAGGCACATCTGTATGTGGAGATCCAAAAACTATTTTCTGAGAAGAATTGTTTGGTGTTCTCAAATAGGTTTGATGAGTTTTTTGTAATAACAAATGGCTTGACTCTAGCAGATCACATAGAGATACAAAAAAAACTATCACAAGTATCATCGTTAAAGCTTTCAATGTCGATTGGATATGCAGACAATCCATTTGATGCCAATCTCAAGGCATACGAGGGCAAGAAAACCCCCATAATACTAGATGAGGCACATCACATCTTTGGATTTGTAAACGAACATGCAGACCAAAAGGTGACAATAATGCACTTTGATGTAGAAAACATCACCTCACAGAGAAAGGTAAAGTCACCATACGAGATATCATCTGTTATTTTTGGGATTTATGCGAAAATGTCAGAGTTCTTTTTGGCAAAAAAATCTCTGAGCTTTTTCATGGGTGGAGACAATTTCATGGTGGTAACGTCTGGTGATGCAAAGAAAGATGCACAAGAGTTTTTAGAAATTGCAAAAAAGGAATTTGATGTATCATTTAATTGCGGAATAGGGACTGGACGCACGGCAAGGGAAGCAGTAAAGCTTGCAACAAAATCACTTGATACCATACGAGAGATACGAGATGCTAAAAAAGTAAAGCCAGAAATCTATGAGATGTCATGCTTTTAAAAAATCTCAGCATCCTTTATGGCAAAGATCTCACTTGTGTCAGATCAGCCAGCCTGTCAGTATCTGATACGTTTGGCAAGCTAAATCCGAAAGGAGGAAAGGCAATCGACTGCGAGGGCCTGCTTCTTGTGCCTGGATTCATCAATATGCACACGCACATTGGGGACTCTATTGCAAAAGATGCCACACTTTCTGGAACGGTTGATAACAAGATTCACCCGGTTTTGGGCGCAAAGCAGAAAATTCTCAAGCAGAGCAACCCGGAACATTTGATATCATTTATGAAAAATACGTGTCACTCCATGATTCGAAAAGGGATAACAACATTTGTTGACTTTCGAGAAGGAGGATCATACGGCGTTATATTATTACAAAAAGTACTAGAGCACACACCAATCAGGGGAGTAATTCTTGGCAGGGTTGAATCATATCATGACCATGCCCAAATCAAAAAAAATCCACCGCTCTCTGGCGATGTCAAAAAAAATCTTGCCGTAGTGCTAAAGATCTCAGATGGCATTGGAATCTCTGGCGCAAACGAAAACAGTGACGCTGCATTACAATATTATTCCAAAACAAAAAAGATTCGCGCAATTCACAGCTCTGAAACAAAGCAAAGCGTCATAGTCTCTAAAAAAATCACAAAAAGAACAGAAACGGAACGCGCCTTACAGATAAGGCCACACTTTTTGATCCACATGACACATGCTGGAATAACAGATCTCAAAAAGGCAGCAAAGAAGACGCGCGGCATAGTGATTTGTCCTCGCGCAAACGCATCACTGGCAGAAGGTATTCCAAATTTTGAGGCAATGCAAAATGCTGGCTGCAAGGTGGCAATAGGCACCGATAATGTTATGATAAACTCGCCTGACATGTTCAGGGAAATGGACTATCTTTGGAAGGCCCATATGGGATTACACCAAAAAAGAATAAACCCAAAGGAGATCCTAAAGATGGCAACCATAAATGGTGGGATGCTTTTGGGTAAGAAAATAGGCTCAATTCAGCCTGGGTTTTTGGCAGACGGTATATTCTTTGATAAACACTCACTGGATTTGGAGCCAATGCACAATCCATATGCGAGTATAGTGCACAGGGCAAGTGAGTCTGCCATATCGGCAGTAATGATTGGAGGCAAAATCATCCATGGTAAGCTCTAGGCCACGCATCATTCTCTCTGCAGCAATCTCACTTGATGGCAAAATTGCCACCATAACTGGCGACTCGGCATTATCATCAAAAAAAGACAAAATCCGATTACATGGACTACGAGCTCAAATGGATGCCATTCTGGTGGGAAAAAACACCATACTGCAAGATGATCCAATGCTCAATGTCAGATATGTCAAGGGCAAAAACCCTACCAGAATAGTTCTGGACTCGTTAGGACAAACCCCAACAAGCTCCAAAATAATCCAGAGCTCACACCAAATCCCAACCATAATAGCAGTATCAAAAAAAGCATCAAAGAAAAATCTGGCAAGGCTTGATAAATTCCCAGTAGATGTTGTGATTGCAGGACAAAACAAAGTCGAGCTAAAAAGGCTCTTGAGGTTTTTGCACCACAAAAAAATCAGAACCATACTGCTGGAGGGTGGTGGAACCACAAACTGGAATTTTGTAAGTCAAGGACTAGTCGATCAGGTGATTGTTACCATAACACCATATCTGGTTGGCGGAAACAAAGCAAAGACGCTAGTTGAGGGAGATGGATTCTCAAAAATCAACCATTCTCTGAGGCTAAATCTGCGCAAAATCACACGCCAAAACAACGAACTTGTATTACACTATAATTGACGACGCATGTCGTTTCTAATTTCGGTGACCTTTGACTCTAGTGCTTTTTTGAGCTTGTCATTTTTCTTTAGGTTTACCACACCGCCACACCTTGGGCACTTGAAGAACTGCTCTAGTGCCGTCTCAAATGTGATTCTTGGGCAGTCCTCGTTTCCACAGTGATAAAACTGCGAGGAATTCTCATAGTCTAGTCTTTGCTGGAGTCGCTCCGAGATCTTTTTCTTTTGGTTCTCAATGAAATTCTCAACTTCATCCTTTCTTGAGCGCCACCTGTACACAAACCAACCCTTTCGTTCATCCTTTACGCGAATTCCGGTGATGAGTGCTTTACCAAACAAATCGTAGAGGACCTTTCTTACCATATTTATTCTCAGTCCGGTCGAGCTGGCAATTTCCTCATCTGTTGCATCTTCTGCCTTGAGTAATGCGCGGGCTACTTTGAGGTATTCATCTCCGCCAATCATTGCAGAGATTCTGACAAATGGGTCCTCGTAAGATTCGACCATTGACTTGAAAATTCTTTTTGCATATTTAATATCTGCGAACATCACATATGGACAAAAACCACTTTGGATTTATGAAAAATCCACACATTTCATCAAACAAATGTTTGATTTTTGGTGTGTCTCCTTAAAATAACATCAAAGACACATCTTTCCATGGAAGAAGAAGTAATCTCCAAGTGCGAATGTCCGCCAGGAACCTCATCATATGAAAACGATGACGGGATGCTTATCTGCTCATCGTGCGGCGGATGGGTGCAATCAAGCTAGTTTTTCTTTTTGGCAACTACTTGCTTGCCTTTCTCTGATGGTATGATCTGTAGTCGGGCGTCATCAAATTTGGCATCAAACTGTTTGCCGTTCTGAATTCTATCCAATGTGATGGCTAGTGCACTTATTTCGGAATGTGGCTGATTACCAACCGCGACATTATAGTCCGCGTTTTCATATACATCGCGCGGGACCTTTTCCGCTCCCACCACAACTAGGATGTGTTTTTCTGCTCCGATCTTTTTTTGCACGTCGTTAATGTTTTGTCCATACATGGTGAGGTGCACTATCTTGGCCCCCTCCCTTTTCTTTGATTTTAATAGTGTGCGCCAGTTCTCAATGTATTCAATCTCAAAGTTGCTGCCCCAAGATTTGTTTACTCGCTGTAATGTTTGTTTTATTTCGGGATTTATCTCGTTCATGAATATCTTTGATGCGCCAAATGCGCGAGACACAAGAGCCACATGTGTAGTAACACGATCGTCGCGGACAACTCGTTGGCCTATTCTTAGTACTTCAATCGTCGTCTTGCTCATAGAATTTTGTCAAGTCCTGCTTTCTTGGAATCTCTTTTATTTGCTGGGGTGGTAGCTCTATCATTTTTTTTACCAGCTCCATGAGTTTTGGAATATTTTGTTGGGTGACTGCAGAGACTGGCACCCATTTTTTGCTATCTGATAAACCGATGAATTCTGCTTTTTTTATAATGTCTTCTGGCTCTACCAAATCGGATTTGTTTAGCGCATAGATTACACGCTCTTGATCCACATCCAAATCAGCCATGGTTTTGAGGCAGCTGCGGTATTTCTTTCTAAGATCCATCTCTGAATCAGAAATATCAATCACAACGATTACAACTTCGGCGTACTTTAACTCCTCAAGCGTGGACTTGAATGCCTCTATCATATACGCAGGCAATTTTGAGATAAAACCTACCGTATCTGAGATCAAAGCCGGGTATTTCTCTATCATGGTTTTTCTTGTGGTGGTGGATAGGGTGGTAAATAATTCGGGGCTTTCCTGCTTTGTTTCGCCTGTCAGTACATTAAACATCGTAGTTTTTCCAGCCGAAGTATATCCTGCAAGAGATATAGTTTTGAGGCCGACACGTCTTCTTGCCTCTCGGTGTAGTGCTCGCTGCTTTCCCATCTTTACTAGCTTTGATTTTACGCTGCGCATTCTGTTTTGAATATCGTTATAGTAAGAATCGACTTCGTACATTCCAATTCCCATGAATCCAGGCTGCTCTCCCATCTTTGCTAGTCTGACCTTTTCTTTTGCCCTTGACATTTCATATCGGAACTGGGCCAGCTTGATTTGAAGATGTGATTCCGCACTGGTTGCCCGTCGCTCAAATATTTCCAAAATTAATGACTCTCTGTCTAGAATGTTGATTTTCAGCTTTGATGCCAGGTTGTAGTTTTGGCTTGGCTTGAGAATTTCATCATATATGAGAACATCTGGCTTTATTTTTTCTGATAGTTCCTTTATTTCCAGCATTTTTCCCTCGCCTATTCCATATCGAGATTTGTTGAGAAATTTTTGGCGAATCAGCTTGTCAACTTTGTAGCCGGCTGCCTCACACAAGCCATATGCCTCCTTGATAGAGTCCTCATTGTCGTATGTAATTAGAATCGCGCTGTGCATATTATCTGGTTATGAGCGTTTTCTTAACATCTTTTCGATGTTCATATTTAGTACAATTTCCGCAATGTCGCTTGCGTATTCAGCTATTCTGGCAATGTTTTCTGCCATTCTCCTTATGCGATAGGCCTCTTCTTCGTTCTTTATTGATTTGACTGATTCTAGGATTTTTTTCTCGTACTTTGATAACTCGGATGATTTCTTGATTGCAGCCTCTGCTTGGGCAAAGTCTTCTTTGAATAATGCCAAACATGCCTGGTCTAGTGTAGATATGGCAAAGTCTGTGAGGTCCTCAATTTTGTCCATTGCATCTTTTCTGACGGATTCCTTGAACTCTAGCAGATCCTTTGCAATCAATGTTGCATGGTCGCCTGTTCGCTCGATATTTTTCACAATCAACCTATACCCAAGACACTGTCTTGCATTTGTAAAGCCCATGTCTCGCAGCATGTACTCGTTTTGAATTGCAATCTTTAGCTGTCGTATGATGTAAAAGCCGAACCTGTCCACCTCATCATCAGAATCGATTACTTCTTTGGCAAGCTCCAAGTTTGCCTCCCTTACTGCAAGCAATGCATCCCGCAGCATTGATTTTGCCAAGTGCAACATTCGCTTGAATGCACCGTCTACTGTTAATTCTAATAAATTCACTAAAACCTGAATTGTTATGCCGTCAATGGAATCCGAAATTATCTCGGCGCCCATCAGCATTCCCTTTACGGCTGACTTGATGGCGTTTCTTTGTCCCGGCTGGAGTCTGTCTGATTTTGGCTTTACCTGTATGGTTTTGTAGCCAAGAAAATATAATGATACCAACTTTCTAATGATTGCGGCATTATCATCGTCCCGCGTTATCTCTAGTACGGCTTCCTCATTTTGAGTTGATTTTGCCTGATCCTTTGATGGAATAATCTTTAGTGCGGACTTGCCCTCTCTGGTTATGCTGATCTGGTCTCCTTGCTTTAGGCCAAGCTCCATAATCCACTGCTTTGGCAATGACACAATGTATGATGATTTTCCGGTAAACTGGATGCGCCTTGTCTCTTCTCGCTCTGACATAACTAAATGAATCTGGTTTATCTATATAGATGTGTCCTCAAAATATATTCCTAGTAAGACATGCATATGTTTTACAAACCTGTCATTGATTACTAATGCCTATTTACAAGTCTGCATTCTAAAAATCAGAAACAATGCATAGCAAGCACATCGATTTTGTAGCGCTTGGGGGCTCGCTATTTATCACATTTGTTGTACTAGGATTATTCTACAGCTACATCTTGATTCAAAAAGACAACGAGTTTGATCTAATCACCAAAGATCTAACCGCATCCATTGAAAACAGATTGGTAAACTACGAGCAAGTTCTGTATGCTGGACAAGGATTGTTTATCAGCTCAGATCAAGTTACATCCAACGAGTGGAAATCTTTTGTGCAAAATCAAAAAGTAGAGCAAAGATTTACGGGAGTACAGGTTGTAGGTTATTCACATAAAATAGGCAATTCTGAGAATCTGAACAAACACATTGAGGAGATGCTCATTACATATCCGAATTATTCGGTCCGGCCAAGTGGTGAAAGAGCAGAATATCATTCTATTATCTATATTGAACCAGTAAATGCCCGTAATCTGCAAGCGTTTGGATATGACATGTTCACAGAATCTGTAAGGCGAGCTGCCTTGGAAACGGCACGAGACACCGGCACTGTGACAATTTCCGGCAAAGTTACCTTGGTGCAAGAAATAGGCAACGATGTACAACCAGGCTTTCTAATGTTTTTGCCGGTCTACAAAAATACTCAAACTCACGAATCGATTGAAGAAAAAAGCGAATCATTACAAGGATTTGTTTATTGTGCGTTTAGAGCATATGATCTATTCAATTCAATGTTGCCTGATTTTCCACAAGCAGAAGCCCATAATATGAGAATCAAAGTCTATGATAATGAAAAATCTGATGAAAATCTACTATATGACTCTAAAAAAGGACTAGCCGATAATGATGAGCCTAAATCCACCCAACTAGAGTTTGGCCACCGAAAATGGGTCTTGGAATTTAGCAGGCCTCCAACGTTTAACAACTTTGAGACTATAGTGATGGTAGCCATTCCCGCAATTGGGGTTTCGATGAGTACATTTGTCTTTATTGCCATTCGCTCAAATCAGAGGCACATGGACCGCATAACCAAACTAAACGAAGATCTAGTAAAAAGCGAAAAACTCTCCGCAATAGGACAGCTAGCAAGCCGACTTGCACACGACATTAGAAATCCATTATCTGTCATAAAAAACACAGTCGAGATAGCAAAAAACAACAAAGCCCTTGATGAGAAAACCGTTTCTCAGCTAGACAGAATAGACAGGGCTGCATCAAAAATCAATTATCAAATTAGTGATACGCTGGACTTTGTTCGAACAACGCAACTTCAAATCAAGGAAAATTCGATCAAGCAAATTCTATCGCTTGTAGTTGATAGAATTGACAAACCATCTACAGTCACAATAAACCTGCCAGAATCTGATCACACCATAAAATGCGATGCAGAAAAACTCGAAGTTGCAATAGCAAATCTAATCACAAACTCCATACAGGCAATGGATGGAGATGGAACAATCAACATACGAGTAAATGATCAGGACAAATTCTATACCCTAGAAATTGAGGACTCGGGGCCTGGAATTTCAGAAAACATTTTGCCAAAAATCTTTGAGCCATTATTTACCACAAAGCCAAAGGGAACAGGCCTAGGACTTGCGACCGTCAAAAACATCGTAGAACAACACAACGGCTCCATCTATGTAAAGAACAACCCTACAATCTTTACAATACATCTTCCAAAGTAGCATTTTGACATATTAATGGAATCGTATCGCAACATGTAGTTGGACCCACTAGTCAAGCTGAAACACACCATTGATGCGCTCTTTGGCAATGGCATATCAAAGAATCTACCCAAAGACATTACCATGACATTTTCCAAAAAGACAGGCAGAATCAGAGAGGTATATCATGGTACCAAACTGCTCTGTACTCTGCGTATCGATGGGGGATTGGCAATCTCTCCGTATTTTGCGCAAATCCTGCTAAAGAACAAAAAGTTTCGACACAACTGTATCGAAATAGATGATGATTCGGCCCCATTTGTGCGGGACGGAAAATCCGTGTTTTGCAAGCATATCATATCGGCTGGGAAAAATATCCTAATTGGCGCAGACGTGCCTGTACTATACCAAGGTAAGGTGAT
>JAKAJY010000079.1 GCA_021824845.1 archaeon | reverse complement strand
GCTACCTGATCTCCCACACCATATGCAGTTAGTCGAATGGTTCCGGTTGTTGACTTACCTGCTTCTGCTCGCTCTTCTGGCGGTTCTAGGCCATGGTCTACGCAGTTTCGCAAAATGTGCAGTAATGGATCAGTTATAGCATCAAGGACAGTTCTGTCCAGCTCAATGCCTGAGCTTTCCATAACTAGATTTACTTGTTTGCCAAGTGCTGCAGACGTATCTCGGACTAGTCTTGTGAATCTGCTAAAGACCTGATCGACTGGAACTAGTCTCAGCTTCATGGATTGATATTGTAAGTCAGTAACCAGCCTGTCAAGCTCCATCAGAACTTGATGTGAGTCATCGGAGCTTTTGCTCATTGTTTGTTCTAGTCGCATTTTTGATATCACTAGCTCTCCTACCAGATTCACAAGTGAGTCGAGGTCCGTCATTTTGACACGAATTGTGGGTGATTTTGTATTATTAGTGGAGGCCTCAGTTGCAGTATGTTGTATTTCATCTGGTTTTTCCAGCATTTGCAAAAACGGTTTGAGATCTACTTTCTTTTTTTCATCTGCAATCATCTCACGCAACAAATCAATGCATTTGAAAAGAGCACTTGCCAAGTTCGGCGTAAGCTTTGCTTGGCCTTTGCGGATATTATCAAAAATATTCTCAATGTTTTTACATAGTTCCCTAGTATCATCATATCCCATTGTAGCCGACATGCCCTTTACAGTATGAGCAGATCGAAATATCAAATCTAAATATTCGCGCTTTTCTGGTTCTTCCTCCAGCTTTAGCAGAGTCTCATTTACTGTCTCTACGTGCTCTAGTGCCTCTGAGACATACATCTCTCGGTAGCTACTTTGCGACAAGCTTTTTGACCTCCTCAACTATTGCGCCCGCTATTTTTTCTGGTGGTAACAATTGGTCCACTGCATTTAGATCTACTGCTGCTTTCGCCATGCCAAAAACAACAGATGATTTTTCGTCCTGAGCAAACGTCTTACCTCCCCTTCGCTTTATGGTCTTCATGCCAAATGCACCATCATGTCCCATCCCAGTTAGTGTTACCCCAACAGTATTTGCGCCAAAGAACTCTGATGCAGATACCATTGTAACGTTTGCTGCAGGCCTGACTCCAAATCGCTTAGGTCCATTGATTAGTTTGATTTTGAGATTGGAATCCACCTCCATGTGTAGATCTCCTGGGGCAACTAAGGCAACTCCTTGTGTGATCAGATCTCCTTCTTGTGCCTCTTTTACGGTAATTTCAGATGCTTCATTTAGCCGCTCGGCAAATTTTTGTGTAAATCCTTTTGGCATATGCTGGACAACCAAGATCCCTGCCGGGAGATCAGCTGGCAATCCTGCAAGAATTGTTTGAACAATGTTTGGCCCACCAGTCGATGATGCGATTGTTACTACAATTGATGCTGCCTGAGATGACACGATTGCTTTTCTTTTTGGCTTCAGTGTGCCGATTTTTTCAATCACTAATTTGTATGGATCACATTTTGCAGCACCAGTAACCTTTGTGATCAGGGTTTCCTTGAGATGGTTTGTGCCATCTGGATTTACCTGAGATATTGGGATAAAATCAATTGCGCCATTTTCCAGCGCATCCAAAACAATTTTTGCACCATCTTGGCTGAAGCTGCTAACCAGTATGGTAGGGATTAGTGTTCCGCGCTTTACCATTTCCTCAATGAACGTCACGCCATCCATTCTAGGCATTTCCAGATCAAGCAGTATGACATCAGGCTTTTGCAATGCGATTTTGCGCAGTCCCTCGATTCCATCTCTTGCAATATCGTAAACTCGAATTGTTTCAGTTGAGACCAAGTCCTTGAGAAGCGTGCTCATGTATGCGGAATCGTTAATTATCAATACGTTAATCTGTGATGAAACTGATTTTGCTAGCAATTTATCACCATTTTAACCAAAGCAAGTGCCTCCAGGTATGGTAAAGCTAGGACTGATCAATCCAGATTGCATTAATGACGTAAAATCAAATCACGATATATCATCAAGTGTGTTTGTGGTGATCACACAAAAATCATGGATTTGTTCGGTATTACTTTCGTAGTCCGTTGATTTTGTCTGTAATTTCCTGCTGTGCCTCAAGGGAGCGCTGCATGGAAAGCCTGACATTTTGGTATAGTGTGGGATTGTTTTGCTCCAGTGCTTTTTTCTCTAGTTTTTGTAGTTGTTTTTCTATATCTTTGAGATAGTCTAGCCCCCACTGGTAACCGTCTTCTTGGCTCATTGGCACACTCTGCTCGGACTCTATTTTGTCATAGATCTCTTCCAGCTTTGGCAACTTGTATGACATCTAGGCTGCTCGACATGAAATATTGTATTAAACTTCAGGGAATTTTCTCCACTAGATCGATTCCAGACTGGCAATCAGGTTGTGGTTTCTTCCCGAATTATCTGGGTTGGTGGAATTCCTTGCTCATCTTCTGCAAACACCGCTGCAAGTTCTGGCGGGATGTCATTTATGGTCTGGCTTGCGGTCTCTACTTGAGACATTTCCGTTGGCTTGTTTTCCTCTGACTTTGGTGCCTCGGATATCTTTGGTTCTGTGGGCTTTGCCTCTTTTTCGATGGATTCTCTTTTACCTAAGAGCAGTGCTTCGGCATCAAGCAGTATGACTAGTCTTTGATCTAGTTTTGCTATTCCTTTGATATAATGGTGTGATTCCGTTGCGCTTTGCGGTGCAGAATCAATGTCTTTTGTTTGGATTCTCATGACTTGGTCAACCTCATCCACCAATAATCCAGTAAGAGAGTCAGCAATGTTTGCTACCAAAATTCTTTGTTTAGAGTCGGTTGCCGTGTGGGTGCCAAGGCCTAGCTTTTCTTTGACATCAATTACTGGTATGATCAGTCCACGCAGATTCATTATGCCTTTTACGTGCGATTCCGATCTCGGAACCCGCGTAATTTTTTCAAGTGAACGGATCTCCCGCACCTGTTCTATTGGTATGGCATAATCTTCTTTTTTATTGGATTGGTTTACTATCATAAATGAGACTACCTGTATGGTATCTACAGATGCTGTCTGTGTACTCATTATTCTGATATTTTAAAAATCAGAATATAGGATGTTGTATGTTTGATATATTCAGACTATACGTCGGGTTTGACGAAATCAAGCACATGTGTTGCCAAATAGTCAGACAATATAGCATCCATTGCAAACATGACTACAGAGCCTATTACAATCAACAATCCAACATGATAAAATACAGTCTTGTAGAGACCTCCCTGCGCTACCTTGAGTGCCATTGCTGAGATTGCTGAGACCATTATGATCATCGCAGGCATCATCATTGCCATGAACTGTGGATCGATTGGTGTTAATTGTAATGTGTCATTTGAGACATCTACAGTGCTGACAAGCTGATAAAATATTCCTGTAAGCTTGTTCATCAAGCCAAATACTGCCAAAGTTAATGCATGTAGTACTATAATGATGGTCTCAAATGTCTTGGCAGTTTGTGCACGCTTTGCCCTAAGCTCATTGATTTTTACAGTAATTTCTGATACTTGGTTTCCCGCAATGTTGAGATTTCCTCCTTTGTCCATTGCATTTGATATGACCTCGTTTCCATTTGCAATTATCTCCCTACCCGTATCTCTAGACATAAGCTCAAACGCTACTTTTTGCTCTATTCTGTGTTTGATGCGGTTTTTGAATCTCTGAATGTTTTCCTGTAGCGGCCCAAAGTCACTTCTAAGCACTGCCTCAAGAGCCCCACCGACAGAACCCACAGTAGCATAGATCTCACCAAAGTGGCGAATGAACTGTGGGTACCATTCATTTTGCTGTCGTACCTTTTGCTCCATTTTTCTTGCAAGCAATCCGGGATAGATCAGAGGAGCGCCTGCTATTCCGACTACAAGTATGGTTGGCACGATTTGCGTCATGACTAGCACTATACCAATTCCGGCACCCGCACCAAGTGTCATGTATACCTTGATTCTGAATTTGAGGTCTTCGTCCGCACTTGCATATCCTAGCTTGTCACGTGGGAACATGATGTACATCATGAATACAAACGCACTCATGCTTGCAGCCACTCCAATGAACGACATCAATAAGATCTGCTCAGAGTTTTCTTGTCCCATGAGCATGCTCATAATCGAGTTTGCCGCAATCATAAATGCCGCAGTGGACATCAAAGTGTAGAACATTTCCAAGAATAGCTTCTGGTTTTCCAATTTTCTTTCGTATACTATAGAATAGCTTATCAGAGTTGATTTCATCTCCTCTGCCAGAAAGGTTTTGAGTGAGTCACCCAGTCTGATGACCTGAGCTAGCTTCATCAGAATTTGTTTTAGCTGATCAGACTTGTCCGTTGAAACCTTGTCCGCAATCATCTCTAGGGATTTTGATACTCCGTAGCCCCACCCTATGCCCAGCTGATACACCTCACGAAACGCTGCGGTGTATTTTCCATAATTTGTCTCACGAGCGGTTCTGATTAGGTCGATGCCGCCCACTTCACCAGTGGATACACAATACAAAAACGCCACAAAATAGACAAATTTCTCATCACTTTTTTGGATGTTTGCCAGGGTGAGATTCTTGAATAATGGAATCTGTATCATAGTGTATCAAGTTCCTTGTAGAATGCCTCAAGGCCAATCTCTCGACAGTGAGATATTGAGTCAAACACATCATAAAAGTTGAAGATTCTTTTTTCCATCATTTTTTGCAGGATTTTTGCGCGCAGTTCCAGCTCCTCGTATAGTAATCCTTCATCTTTTTTGTGCATGCCTCTTTTCTCCAATACTTTTTGCACAAACAATGCACTGGAACCTTTGCCCCTGAATTTTACCTCATCAGTTCCAGGATCCCAGTTAAACACGGGAATGAACATGATGTTACCGCCTTCCGCATTATAACCTAGGATTTCATTGATGGACAAGACTCGTCTTACTCTTTTTCCTCCAGGGCCCTGCACAGCTCCTTGGAATAATCCAATGTTTAGGTTTTCTACGTTTGTCTTTGGGATTAGCATTGGTGGATTGGTGATTCTTTGGATTAGTGCAGTCATGTTTGCTGCGTGGAATGTCGATACTACCGGGTGACCAGTCTGCATGGCTTGAAACGCGATGTTTGCTTCCGCTCCTCTGATTTCTCCTACAAAGATATAGTTGGGACGCTGTCTTAAGGCCGCTTTTAGCAAATCAAACATTGTCACAGAGGAATGCTCGTTTCCAGTGTCTCTGGTTTGCTCGGTGATCCAGTTAGAGTGTGGCAGTGTAAGCTCAGGAGTATCCTCTATTGTTACAATTTTCCAGTTTGATGGAATGAATGCAGTTAGTGCCATCAGAGTGGTGGTTTTTCCAGATGCAGTTTCTCCATTAATGAAGACACTCATGCCTTCTGCAAGCATCATCCACATGTACGCTGCTTCTCTAAAATCAAGTGCCTTTGATGTTAGAACTTGGGTAATCGATAGAGGTGTGGACGCGAACTTTCTTATGGTTGCGTTTGTGCCTTTGCGGGATATGTCCTTGCCAAACACGATGTTGATTCTGGATCCATCAGGCAGTACTGCATCTATGACGGGCTTTGCGTGAGAGACGGTTTTTCCAAATTGTTCTGACATGGAAATAATCAGCTCATCAATTTCTTCCACACCCAAAAAGAGTGGACATTTTAGTGCACCAAATGACTTGTGGATTACATACACATTTCCTGCGCCAATTATGGAAATGTCTTCTAGGTTGGAATCAGCCAGAAACGGATCCAAGATTCCAGTTCCTGCCCTCTTTTGAAGAAAATGATATCGTAGTCCTGTCCAATCATTTTTGTATACAGGTAAGGTCTTTAGCTTGTACACATCACCCAATGCATTATAGTCAACTGGTGTCTCTGAGATCTGTGTGTTTGTCTTCAGATAATTTTCAATCATGTTGAATCGTTCTGTGATTTCTAGCGGCGGCACCATGTCAGCGGATTGAATTGCGAACATCTTGTCTGCAATGTCCATTATTTTTCTCTCAGGCGGATCCGGCTCTATTATGACATATTCCATGTATCCATCATCGGATGACGTGTGCGGGTTGATGTGGATGTACGTTGTATCTGTGACTGGGTAGATCAGGTTTGGCTCTTTGAGCTTTTTGTGCTCTGCTTGTAGTGACTCTGTGAATAAAGGCAATGGATTGCCACGTGAGGTGTACATGTCCACATAGTTTAGCAGATGAGATGATTTTTTGAGCTCCTCAATGAAGCGCTTGTCTTTTACTTGGGCAAAATCAAAAGGCACAGCCGTAGCCTCCCTATGCGTTTGCCATCGATATTGGCACGATCTTTATTCCAAAAGTCATGTCCACCTCAAAGGCAAATCCAGAGTCGGTGTTTTCTTTAGAACCAATTAGCTTTACAATTTTTAGTGTCTTGACGTCCTTACCACCGATGTTAGTTGAGCCCAGCTTTAGATAGACATCGACTCCACCTTTGACTCGCATTCTAAGGTCTGGCGGAATATCTTCTGGATGTACTGTTATGATAATGCTCATGCCACGTGCAACCAAATACTTGCACTGGGTGAAAAACTCCAAGATTCTGCTAGCATCAGAGAACACCGTCAACAGAGATAGTGAATCAATCACTACACAGTTGTGTTCCTTGAAGCTGTTGCCAATGTATTTGCCAACTACAGGCAACAGATATGATGATTGCTCTCTATTCCACTGGACTCCATACATATGGAGCGGCATTATAGTAAGTCGATTTCGTAGGAAGGCAGTAGAGAAATTAAATGTTATAGCCTTCATGTTTTCGATGTATTCTTTGACGGTGTTTTCTGTAACGCAGAGAATTTTCTTATCAGAGCTAAGAAATCCCTTCATGAACTGCGCTGCCAGAGCAGACTTGCCGGTTCCGTGATCTCCCTCAATTAACATTAGTGTAGGAAATGGGATTCCCCCACCAAACTGTCTGTCGACTTCTTCGTTGGTGCATGGAATTATCTCAGTCATGGTTCCTCCATTTTATAAAATAGGCAAATACAACATTCAACAAAACTCGTGAAGAAAAATTTGATATAAGATGGTGTTTGGTCTTTTCGAACGAATATCAAAAACTAGGTGCCATCGGTTCTGGTTGCTGTGATTCCCTTATCAGTTGATATGGTAGCATATGCAGTACCTCCTGCGTCTAGTGCAGTACTGGATGTTGCCCGTCCGTTTAGGATTTCATCAGTGTTTAAGATTCTTGGATCTATTGCATCACTACTAATGGATGTGATACACCATCTTCCAGCAGACGGGGTTACACATGCACCACTCTGATAGGCGAATGATTCGGTTTTGTTTGTGCCACCAGATATTGGGTATGTAATGATTAGACTGAATTTCTCATAGTTCCAGAGCTTTTCCGTGCCAGAATTGGTCATGGTAAAGTCAATTGTGGTGGAAGCTACCGTAGCAGTAAGGGAGCTCATGGCAATGTTTGTCTTTAGTATGGAATTTTCAATGCCAGAGATTTCTGATGATGCCTTTGTAACAGCGGTGGTCTGGTCTACCACGCCTGGTAGCATTAACAATATGTACACTAGTGCAAACATGACTATTCCGCCTGCAATAGCTACGCTTAGTCCCATGTATGATACCCCCAATCAGGTTGAAAGAACATAATCAGAATAGACGCCGTTTGGCGCAATCACTCTTACCACATATGTCTTGCTGGATGTGAGCTGGCTATCGGTAATCTTGATTTGAAATGTGTCCATTTTTTGAATTATGGTGGGTTCAGTGACGGGCTGGAACTTCCAAGTGTCTTCCCCACCTGACGCACTGTATGGAATTCTTTGTGCAGAGCCAGACTCGCCAAAATACACATCAATCGATGCAGGCGATGTAATAGGATCAATTCCAATGTTTTTGGTCCAGATTTCAAGTGTCGGTGGAGATGCGGTGGTGTTTCTCATCACATGGATTACTTTGAGCTTTGTTAGCATTTCGTTTTTCTGTGCTTCTGATGTTGCAGTAAATGTTGATTCAAATGTTCCAACCTGCGACATTACCACGCCTGCAATCGATGTTGCAACCACAATGGAGGCAATGATTAGAATTGCTTCAGTCATTACGCTAGATGCCATTTAGTTTTCCCTCTCTCGTTTTGATTTTGCGCTTAATCTTGCATAATATGCGTCTGATTCTTTGTCGTTTAGGCCGACGATTTTTGCAAACTTGTACAATTGAGATATTGCATCATCCGTTGACATGCCAGAATTTTTTAGCATGTCAATTATGTTATAGATGGTATGCTCGTCTTCTGGCTTTAGGCCCATGAGCTTGCATTGCTCCACTAGCAAGTCTATGCAGTCTTCTCCTCTTTCTGCAAACATTTCTCCGACCAATTCTACAATTGCCATCATATTTGCAACGGAAAGATTTCCAGAAAACAATGGTTTCATCATAGAATCCATCGGATTGTTCAGATCTGTTCCCTTGACTAGATTGTCCATTTCGCTTCCCTGTCTTATGGCAGTGGGGCTAGGCACTGTCTGCGGCATTGGCTGGGCTGGCTGCGAGCTACCTCCTGCTTGTATGATTACGGGAATTGGAGCACTCTGGGCTGGCATTTGTACTTGTGGCATGACTTGTTGTGGGGGATTTGGTGAAGGCATTTGTCCCTGAAGAATTCCTTGCTTTAGCGGTAATGATGGATCAGACAGATTCGTCAGGTCTAGTGCCTCAAAGTATTTTCTCATAAAGTTTAGTGGGTTTGAGATCTCTGCCTGGAATGCTTTCATGTCAGTTAGGGTTCCTTCAAATGATTCAGTTAGTGTGTCTACGCTTTCCTTTGTTACCTTCATGTCTTCTTTGATCTTGTTTAGGTCTTTTTTGAAGGTGGTAAGATCTTTTTCAACTGGCTCAAATTTCTGATCAATTAGTTCACGGATTTTGTTCTCATCAATTCCTCCCATGACTGCTGTGACTTCGGTTTCTGTGGTTATGGTGTCACTGATTGGTACTGATGGCCCTCCAGCCAGTAGTGCTTCTAGTTCTGCATTTGCACCGCCAATCTTTCCAGTGTCTATTGCTGCATCGGATGTTAGAGATTCAGACTGGATGATTTGGGTTGGCTCGCCGAGCAAGGCACTTAATGGATCCTCTGGTGCTAGTTCTTGTGCCTTTGGTGCCTGCTTTGGAGTGGCTCCTCCAAGCAAGAATTTCGGTACTGCTACCAGTACAGATACAATAACACTTACTGGTATGACAAAGTAAAACAACGAATTATTAATTTCAAACAGATATTGAGGGAATGTCTCATACAATATCAAAGTGTATACACCTGCTATGCTTCCTGCCAAAAACATGCGAAAGCCTGATGTAATACTAGTCAGTGTTTTAGTGAAAAAAGAAAAAAGATTGCTTGGAGCGATCATAAGAGCACTCCCGCATCTATCCGAGATCTACAACCGATGTTGTAATTGATGGCACTTGTCTTTCTATAGTCAATGCAGAGCCAGTTGGTACTAGGACTTCTGCGCGGATCTTGTCAAGTGCTGATGGTCGGTCTCCAACTTTGTAGGCGATTGCTAGTACTGCGTGTTCA
>JAKAJY010000068.1 GCA_021824845.1 archaeon | reverse complement strand
TGTACTTTGATAGGGTAGATTGGAGACATTCAATGATTTTTTCTTTTGTGGTGTCTCCATGCAATCCAATGCCGGCAACCAATGTTTTCGGTCTGTATACTACGGAATTTTTTAAAATCTCGCCATCAAATGTCTTGTCTGATATGATCAAGTATGCCTTGGAATCTGAATTTTTTAGTTTCTCCATGGAATCATACATGGTGACATTCTTTGGCAGCTCCGTCTTCCACCAGTTTTTCTCCCCACAGTCCTGATAGATGCCTATTTTTTCCTCATTTACCATCAATGCGCTAATCCTGGTTACATTGGAATCATCATCTATTTTCCAGCCAAACTCTTTTCCTAGCAAATCTACTGGTATTGTTTTGTTTACGTCCGCTGCCGTAGTGATAACTGGAGTTGCGCCTAGCTTTTTTGCAATCTCTTCTGTGAGCTCGTTTGCACCGCCCAGGTGTCCAGATAGAACAGAAATAACAAAACTTGCTTTATCATCAATTACAATTATTGCGGGATCTGTTTTTTTGTCCTTGAGATATGGTGCGACAAGTCGGATCACTGCACCCAATGAGAACAAGCATACCAGTCCATCAAATCTGCCAAACAATTCTGCTACCTTGACAGACGTTTGGTCTTCATACCATGTTATGCTGGTTTGATCCCGGAACTTTGATGGGGCAAAGATCTCCCAGCCTGGGAATGACTGCTTTATTGTGTGTGCAATTTTGATGCCGTTTTTTGTAATTGCCAGGACTGCGACCTTTTCCATGCTTGCCATTTTTTGTGGCTCAATAAATTCTTGCTAGGGATATCTGCCTAGTGCACAACCATCAAAATCAAACAGAATAACCTGGATCTCTACTTTGTTCTCGGAATGTGCGCGCATTTGCTCGTATGATTCTTTGCAGATTTGGGCAAAAAAGCCGTCTACCTTGTTGTTTGTAATAATCTCCTGGACGTGCCTTGCGGTGTTTGCTTTTTTTATTTCATTTATTGTGTTGGTATCGGCATTACATCTTTGCGCGACCTGGGCCAAAAAGTCCATGTCTACCTTGGAGCCCTTGACGTGGGTCTGCTTTACGCCCATTGCTATCTTGGTCAGCTTGCCGATGAATCCTGCAACATAGGCCTTTTTGATTGATTTTTTGGCGCACTGTTGTATGGTATAGCCTGAAAAGTCCCCCATCTGCACAAAGCAATGATCCGGCAGGCTGATCTCTTTTTTTGCAAAATCCTCGCTGCGCCCGCCGGTGGTCAGGACCACTGTATTATCACCCATCGCAATTGTAACATCAAGGCTTTGTCGTATGGAGGCGGCAAATGATGCCGTGGAATATGGCAAAACTATGCCGGTCGTTCCAAGAATGGATATTCCGCCCATTATTCCCAGTCTGGGATTGTCAGTCTTTGGCGCAATCTCCACACCCTTTGGAACTGAAATCACGACCTTGATTCCATGTTTTTGTAGAATCTCTTTTCCTGCCTCGGTCAGATTTTGAATCAGCATCTTTTTTGGAGTTGGGTTTATTGCCGCAGCTCCAATTTCTAGGCCCAGGCCTGGTTTTGTTACTCGCCCCACACCAATACCACCATCGATTTCTATTTTGCCTACATCATCTGTGATTTGCAAATCCACAACTATTTCTGCGCCGTGGGTGACATCTGGATCGTCTCCGCCGTCCTTGATCACGGAACACTTTGCAGATTTTTGATCAAACTGGCAATCAGAAATTGAGATTGTTATCTTTTTTTCTTTGGGAAGCGTTACTTCGATATGGCTGACTTTCTTTTTTGTAATCAGCGCTTCTAGTCCTGCCTTTGCTGCTGCCGTTGCGCATGTGCCTGTGGTAAAACCAGTTCGTAGCTTTTGGCGAGGCTTTTCCGTCTCACTCACGATATAATGTTCTATTTTTGGATAATAACTCTTCTTGGCTCACCTTAGGATTTCAGAAATGATTATCCATAGTGCTATTGCCGCCAGCCCACCATAGAGTAATAGGTGCGTCATCTTGTGCGAGACTGGCTTTTCCTCGGAATCGCCCCTGAACTGGTCTGTGTTTGCCCCAAAATTGCGCTCGAACTCTTTTCTGTATGCTGCATATCCAAAGCTAAACTCCTCGTCTGCCTTTTTGTCGTAATATTTCCAAAATTCTGTCTGGGCCGATTCGACATCTCGGTGAGCAGAATTTTGTTTTTTCTGCTCGACCTTTAGTGTTTGATATGCTTGGGTTATCTCTTTGAACATTTTTTCTGCATCGTGGTCCTTGTTACGGTCTGGATGGTACCTGAGTGATAATTTCCTGTAGGCTTGCTTTATCTCCTTTGGGGATGCGTCTTTTTGCACTCCGAGAATCTCATAGCACTGAGATGCATTCAATGGATGGATATGTCTGGATTTAACATTTAAAATTATATTCGATTTTCCTAACTTGGTGGAAAAGAACAAACCAGTAATTGCCATCTCTGGCTCTACTGGATTCGTAGGGACAAATCTTAGAAAATTCCTGTCTGCCCAAAACATTCCAATCATCAGCCTGTCAAGAAAAAAACAAAAACCACTCAAATCAGAAAAAACCTTGGTCTTCTCGGATGTTGGTAATATCCAAAAGATACAATGTGATGCTTTGGTTCATCTGATCGGCACTGGCGCGCAAACCATATCCTCTGATTATGAATCAGTCAATGTTGAGCAGACACAAAAAATAATCAATCTATGCAAAAAATCAAAAATAAAAAAAATCATCTACATCAGCGGACTTGGCGTTAGTGATAATGCCACGTTTGGATATTTCATATCAAAGCTAAAGGCAGAACTATTAATCAAAGAATCTGGGCTGGACTATACAATTCTGCGCGCATCATATATTGTTGGTAATGATGATCCGCTGACGCAAAACCTCACAAACCAGATCAAAAATGGCGTGATACTGGTTCCAGGGTCTGGCTCGTATCGACTGCAACCCATATCTGTAGGTGATGTATGTCGCGTGATCCTTGAATCCGTCCGCAACAAGAATCTGTCCAACAAAACAGTTGATCTGGTGGGGCCAAAGACAATCAGCTTTGCAAACTATGTGAGAAAATTTGTCCGGGGCAAAAAGGCCAAGATAAAAAAAATACCACTAGAACAAGCATACTTTGATGCGCTGAATCATCCAGAAAATGCGCTTTATGGAATAGATGATCTCAACATAATGGTTGGGGATTTCACATCAAGCCATCATGTGCTGGAAAAACTCTCTGGAATTAAGCTGAAAACGCCGGAAATTCTATAGGCCTGCTGCCTTGCGCAATGTTTCTGCCTTGTCTGTCTTTTCCCATGGGAAGGCAACGTCTGTTCTTCCAAAGTGGCCAAATGCTGCAGTGTCTTTGTAGATTGGTCTTTTCAGGTCAAGCTGGGAAATGATTGCAGCCGGTCGCATATCAAAGTGCTTTCTTGCCAAATTTTCAATGTCTTCTTCTGAGATTTTGCTTGTGCCAAAGGTGTTTACCATGAGTGAAACCGGCTCTGCAACGCCAATCGCATATGCAACTTGGACTTCGCATTTTTCTGCCAAGCCTGCAGCGACAATGTTCTTTGCGATATACCTGCACATGTAGCAAGCGGACCTGTCTACTTTGGATGGGTCTTTACCGGAGAATGCTCCGCCACCATGTCTTCCTGCTCCACCATATGTATCCACTATTATTTTTCTTCCAGTGAGGCCCGAGTCTCCTGGAGGGCCGCCAATTACGAATCTGCCTGTAGGATTAATGTGAATTTTTATCTTATCGTGCCACCACTTGCCGCACACTGGCTTGATTACCTTGTCGATGATCTGCTTTCTGATCTCCTCGTTGCTGATCTCTGGTGAGTGCTGGGTTGAAATCACTATAGTCTCGATTTTTTTTGGCTTGCCGTCTTCATACTCTACTGTAACTTGGGACTTGCCGTCAGGTCTTACCCATGCAAGCTCCTTGCTTTTTCTTGCCTCCGATAGCCTTCGTATCAGCTTGTGTGCAAGCAAAATCGGCAATGGCATCAGCTCGTCCGTTTCATTTACTGCATATCCAAACATCAAGCCCTGGTCTCCTGCTCCCTGATCCTTGTTCTCAGTCGCGGTGACTCCTTGTGAGATGTCTGGGCTTTGTGCATGGATTGATACCAGTACGCTACATGTGTCTGCATCAAAGCCATACTCTGGCTTATCATAGCCGATCTCTTTGATTGTCTTTCTGACCACATCCTGAATGTCAAACTTTGCCTTTGTGGTTACCTCGCCTGCAACAACCACAATTCCTGTGGTAGTCATGGTTTCCACTGCAACGCGCGAGTTTGGGTCTTGTCTTAGAAATTCATCCAGTAATGCGTCTGAGATTTTATCACAAATCTTGTCTGGATGTCCTTCTGT
The DNA here is from genome assembly GCA_021824845.1 of archaeon. Classification (GTDB taxonomy): domain Archaea; phylum Thermoproteota; class Nitrososphaeria; order Nitrososphaerales; family Nitrosopumilaceae; genus Nitrosotenuis. Next base: position 5,403 of record JAKAJY010000068.1, on the reverse strand, counting down.
TACTGATTCAGAAGTAAAAAGGAAACTTCGCGCCATTAGGGTTCGCCTACAGGTCGTTTTCTAATCTGATGAATAATACGTTATTGCCTCTAACTATGACCCGGCCGTAATTTGCAATGATTTTGCCGTCGTGGAGCTCTTCTGCGTCTGTCATGATCAAGTTCATGTAGGAATCGACATTGTCCATCTTACCCTTGTATTCAACTTCGTTCTTTAGTCGTACGGTGACTTTCTTTTTTGTGCTTTTTTGGAGTGTTGTTAAAGGTCTCTTTGCGTTTACTTGTGACAATGGTTGCTCTCTTGTGATGCTAGCTTGGTAACCTGAATAAAAGCCTTGCCTATGTTATAGTAAAAATGCGGGATTCGTTTATTTTTCAATTTTTTCTAGATTTTATTAGCTATGATCAGAACAGGCCTTGAAAAACTAGATGAAATTCTTGGAGACTCGCTAAGAAGCGGAACCATAACAGATGTGTTTGGTGAGAGCGGAGCTGGAAAGACTCAGCTGGTGATGCAAATAATTGCAAACTCTGTTTTGGAGAATAATGTGTTCTATCAGGATACCACTGGGAATTTCAGGCCGGAAAGGTTGCTCGAAATGACACCATCAAGGGATCCGAAACTTCTTGACAAAATCACTGTTAGCAGAATCACAAATGTCAAAGAGCAGCAAGACAGTCTTGATAAAATCAAAAAACCTGATTTCTCCTTGATAGTAATTGATAGTGTAACGGACCTGTTCTCGTTCGAGTATCCAAAGGAGGAACAGTTTCTGGAAAAGACAACCCAGTTCTCAAAATATATGAAGCGCCTCTCTCAGATTGCGTTTGAGACAAAGATTCCAATCATCATAACAAACATGATGCGCAAAGTTGAGCAAACAGAACAGGAAAACATGGAATCCATCATATCATTATACACGCACATCAAGATCAAGCTAGCCAAAAAACAGGCAAGCTACGAGGGCCAAGTTTTTTTGAATCCGATTCAGAAAAACCAGTTCTCATATGTAATAACAAAGCAAGGCTTGAGCAATCCAAGTTAAGCTATTTAACTGCCACAAATCTTTGAGAGTCATGGCAGGAATCTTTGACTCCATCCCAGCTATCACTGTGATCTTGTTTGCAATTGGAGTTGTCGGAATAATGGTTTATGAGCGAGCAAAGTCAAGAAAAGACGCACAGCAAACAACTTGATTCGGTTCTTGCCAAATTTCATCGCCTAGGTTTTACAAATCTAACAGAAATTCAAAAAAAGGCAATACCGCTAATCATCCAGAAAAAAGACGCACTAATTATCGCACCAACCGGCTCTGGCAAGACAGAATGCTCTGTGATTCCTGTGTTTTCATTTTTGTCTACCATACACGAGAAAGACAAGATAAAGGCACTATACATCACGCCACTCAGGGCGCTAAACCGCGATGTCTTCAAGAGAATAATCAAGTACGCGGAACTGGAGGGCCTCTCAATAGAGATTCGCCATGGCGACACATCGCAATCTGCTAGAAAAAAAATCACAGATCATCCGCCAGACATTCTGATTACCACTCCTGAAACGCTGGTCATCCTACTAACGCAGGAAAAAATGCTAAACGCACTATCAAACCTGGAATGGATAATCATCGATGAAATCCATGACTTGCTGTCCAATGAGCGGGGATCCCAGCTGTCACTTAGCCTTGAGCGACTACAAATAAACGCCAAGAACCCAATAACCCGGATAGGCCTTTCTGCCACCGTTGGTAACTCCGATGATGCGGCAAAATTCCTGGTTGGAACAAAAAGAAAATACCAAATAATTCGGGACAATACGATTCGAAAATACGATGTGGAAATCAAGCACATCAATGGTACCATTAGCGATGTTGCGGACTATATCGTGGAATATCTGGTAAAGCTGAAGCTGGACTCGCCAGTATTATTGTTTACAAACACGCGTGGCGAGGCGGAATTTTTGGCCTCGATTCTGCGGGAAAAATCCCCGATTTCAGTTGAATTACATCATGGCTCGCTATCTCAGCAAGTTCGCGAGGAAACGGAAGAGAATCTCAAGTCTGGCAAATCGCGACTGGTGGTGTGCACCTCATCGCTTGAGCTTGGATTAGACATTGGATCAGTGGAGCTTGTGATGCATTATGGTTCCCCAAGGCAGGTCTCTAAATTCATGCAAAGAATTGGCAGAAGCAAGCACAACAAGCATTCATCCGCAAAGGGACTGATCATTACAAACAACGTAGATGATGAGCTGGAAACAAAGGCAATCTTGGAGAGAATCAACGAAGGCTCCATAGAAGATCAGCTGATTCATGATGGCTCACTTGATGTTCTGGCGCACCATCTGGTGGGCCTTGCAATGCAGCTAGACGAGATGACTGTGAGTGATGCACTGGAAATATTCAAGAACTCGTTTTTGTTCAGAAACCTTACCCTTGAGGATCTGATCGGAGTCCTTGAGTTGCTTGATTCCAACTATTTGATATTTTTTGATAGGGAAAAGATGACATTTAGGAAGACTGCCAAGTGTTATCGATATTACTTTGAGAACCTCTCCACGATTCCTGACATTTTAAAATTCAAGGTGTTTGATAGTGTCACAAAAAAGATAATCGGCAGCCTTGATCAAAGATTTGTAGGCGACTTTGGAGATCCCGGCAACATCTTTGTCCTGAGGGGATCCCAGTGGAGAATCATCAATGTCGATGAATCCTCGCTTAAGGTAAACGTAGAGCCGATTCGAGCTGGCGGCATCACCGTTCCATATTGGGAGGGCGAAACCATTCCGGTTGACTACAAGACCGCCTCAAAGGTAGGCAGATTCCGAACCAAAATCCGTGATGGTTCACTAGATCTGCCAGACAATATGATAACGCAGCTAGACTTGCCAATAATTCCAGACGAAAAGAATGTGGTAGTAGAATCTGTGCGCGGCCAGGGAAGCATAGTGATTCACAGCTGCTTTGGCACAAAGATCAACTCTACTCTGGCTACCTTGCTATCCTCAATGCTATCATCAAGGACTGGACTGCAAGTAGATGCAAGATCCGATGCGTATAGAATCGTGTTATCATCCAAGGGAAGAATCATAGAAACCCAAGTGCGACAAATCTTGGCAGACACGTATGATCTGTATGATATAGTGACTGCGTCTCTGAACGGCACACACAATGTAAGCTGGAGAACTTGGAATGTTGCAAAAAAGTTCGGCGTTGTGGGGCGGGGAGCAGTCTATGAGAAAAAATCTGCGAGATTTCTTTTTGAGCGATACTCAAAGACGCCCCTGGTAAAGGAAGCCCTCCGGGAACTATTCCATGATAAGTATGATCTGGAAAAAACAAAACAAGTCCTCTCTGAGATCAACTCTAGTATAATCCAGATTCATTGGATTGAGCAAAACAAGTTCTCCAAGCTGGCAGAGCCCATACTGGATCATACCACAAAATACTATTCCTCCCCTACAAGCATTGACAAGGGAATATTGGATTTGGTAAAGACTAGGCTCTTCAAAACATCACATCGATTCATCTGCGCTAGATGCGGTAAATGGGAGCGAGTGGTAAAGACAAACGAAATAGAAAACATACCCGTTTGTCCATATTGCAAAGCCAGACAAATCACCACGACATTTTACTCGGACCATGATTTGGCAAAAATCATTCAAAAAAAGGCCGCCGGCAAAAAGATCACAGCAGATGAGAACCATCGATTCTCTCGTGCTTGGAAGACAGCCTCACTATTGGAGAACTTTGGCAAAACCGCACTGATTGTTCTGTCTGGGTATGGAGTGGGAGTTGACACTGCATCCAGAATTTTACGAAACATGGTTGATGAGGAAACGTTGTATCGGCAGATTTACGAGGCAGAACGACTGTACGTTACTACGCGTGGATTTTGGGACTAGTTCTTCTTTTTGATGCCTGAATATGGAGTAACAAACAATTCTGTTCTTCCCTCCAAGCCTGGCTTTGCGGTAACACCGGTAACTGAGATTATCTCACCAATTGAACATTCATCTAATAAACGAGCCTGGTTTCTCCAACCCTTGAGCCAAATTTGTGCAGTGTCGTCTTCTACATACATTTCAGAAAGGGTTATTGTCTCGCCATTCTTTGTCTGAACGTTTCTTCTCTCCGGAGCCTTTAGAATTATTGCCTCAATGCAGTATGTGTTGTTGTCTGGTTTGATATCTGCGATTTTGGTTCGAAGTTCTGATATTCCTGGCAGGTCTTCTTGTATTTTTCTTACAAATGATTCTGCATCAACCGTTATGCTGTTGCCATAAAGTTTTGATGGCATGCATTCCAGCACATCGTCTTGAGCAAATGACTCTGTGACATTTGCAGTGTCTATTACATTGTAGAGTTGTTTTTGCTTGTCGACACCCAAAATCATTCTCTGGCCGTTTTCATTTTTTGTTGCAGACAAAATTCTAATCACAATTGGCTCCACTTGTTTTTCTGCCTGAACTTCGAGTGTGGTTGATTCGTTTCCATGAATCTCTATCTCTTGCTGATTAGTCTTTGCCTTGACACCAATCAGTCTTGCCTTGGTTCCTGCAGGAATCACCTTTGGCACATCAGAATTGCTTTTGCCCCACAGAACAACTCTCATGGAACGCTCGTTCTTTCCCTTTAGTCTTAATCTAAGGGCAGTGCCTGGAACACCCTTAAAGTTTGTAAATTCTGAGAATGTGATTGGACCGTCCAGTGTTCCGGAAACTACGACATTGTTATCTCCTTCCTTTAGCTCAGAGACATCTTTTGTGATGGAATCAATCGATGGAATGGTGCTTTCTGTTTCGGTGCGCTCTATATTTGAGCCTGAGCCGATGTTAATTGTAAGCTGGCCGTTCAGATCAGACTTGACATATGCCTTGATTATTTTGATGAGATCCCCCGGACTGATGTTTGCCATCTCTGGCAGGTTTGCCTTTTCATCCCAAAGCTTTACCGTTACTGCCGAGTCCTTATCATACACTGTCATGTTTCTCAGATAGAATTGGGAGCCGTCCTTTCGTGAGAACTGTTTTTTTGGCGATACATTGAGCACCCTAGTTTGTAGTGTGACTTCTTTTGCTCCCGCATGCAGATCCTTTATGTTGATCTCGCCCTTTGTCGGCTCTGAAATTGTAATTCCTAGATCAGATGCGACCAAAAACAGTGCTCCCTGATCTGTAAGATAGCCTGCACCGATCTTTTCTTTTTTCTGCGCGATCAGTACTTCGACATCTGTCTTTGATAGATCGGGCTTTAATTCTAATAATTTGGAAAGCAATGCGTCAAATTCAGACAATTTGATCTACCATGGTTTGATGGACTAATAAGAATTTCACTAATGTAAATTAAGAGACAGGGATCATACAGATCTGTGTCTGTTACAACCCGATCGCTTTTCAAATCATATG
>JAKAJY010000026.1 GCA_021824845.1 archaeon | reverse complement strand
ATATCGTTTAGCTTTCCTTCTCTGATGTTAGCTTCCATTAGTGTTCAAATCGTTGACGATATAATAAAAGGTACTACCAAATTACTATTGAGAATTTGGTTAGCTCATCATCTATAGAATACAAAAAGAGAATGATCAAGACGTGGAATGAAATTGCACCTCGTTATCATAAGAGATGGGCAAACAAAAGCATAGGGCCATTTCAGAGTACACAAAAACTAGTAAAAATGGCAAAATTGCGTTCTGGCTATTTTGTGCTTGATTTAGCATGCGGAACGGGAGCCGTGACTAGAGAGATTCTTGGCAAAATAGGAAAGACAGGCCATGTAATAGGAGTAGATACATCTAAGACTGCACTACAAATAGCAAGAAAATCAATCAAGGCCGAAAATGCAGATTTTGCCATATTCGACGCAGAAAACTTTGAGTTTAATCAAAAGTTTGATGTCATAACATGTCAGTATGCATTGTTCTTTTTCCCAAATGCTACAAAAGCATTACACAACATAAAAAAATCTCTAAGAAAAGGCGGCACATTAGTCATTGCAACTCATGGTGCAGGAAATACAGTTCCATATTTTTCCAACATCTTGGATTCAGTACAAAAATTCATTCCAGATTATATTCCATCTGGGGCACCAGACTTGGATAGGTTTGGGAACAAGGCAGGCCTCAAAAAGGCAATCGCAAAGGCCGGATTCTCTCAGATTATGATACAAGAATACAAGTTTTGGTACAGCCCTGGGACATTTTCAAAATACTTGTCTGACTATCTCAAATATCTGGCAAAACCGCTAAAAGAAAAGATAGACAAGCTAAATCCAAAACAAAAAGCAGAACTAAAGCAAGCAATTAAACAAAAAACCATTCCTTACACCAAAAACAATGTGATCAAGTTTCCTTGGAAGGTTTTGATTCTATCTGCAAAAAACTAATAACAAAAAATTGTTGGGTCGTTTCCAATTTTTTATTGGAAGCACACACCCAACAAAATGACTCCACGTGATTTGGCTATACTAATATTGTAATTAGATACATGTCTGTGTAAAGTGATCATTTTACTCATAGCTGTCCATTCAATGTGATCTGAGAGGAAAATCTAGACAAGATTACAATTTCAGGCACTTAGAGCACAATCAATTCTTTGGTAAAACGGTGCATGTTGATTGGCTTTGCTTGCACAATTACCGAGTCTTCAATTCGCACGCCAAACTTATCTGGAATGTAGATTCCTGGTTCCACTGTGATTGCCATATTCTTTTGCAAAATAGTTGTGCTTTTTTGAGATATGGTGGGAAATTCATGTACTTCAAGGCCTATACCGTGGCCAGTGGAATGGATGAAATATTTTCCATAATTTTTTTCATTGATATAATCTCTACATGCATCATCCACACTTTTGCATGAAACATTTGGTTTAACAGCTGCCAGTCCCCTTTTTTGTGATTCTTTGACTATTTCATAGACCTCTCTTGCCTGATCTGAAATTTTTCCTAATCCAAAAGTTCTGGTCGCATCACTGACATATCCTTTGTAGCGTAATGTGAGATCCACAACAATAAGATCACCGTTTGCAAATTTTCTATTTGTTACCTGTGCGTGTGGTAATGCACCATTTGGTCCACCAGCAATTATCAGTGGATTCAAAGTAGAACGATAACCTGTACTGAACATTTCTTGTTCCATTGCAAATGCCATTAATTTTGATTGCAGCTCGGACTCGCGCACGCCTTTTGCAATTTTTTTTGTACACAACTCATACATCTCATCTAGGATTTTTGATGCCTTTTTGAGAATTATAATCTCTGATTCATTCTTTACTTCACGGGCGCGATAGAAAGGATCCATCGAGTGCTTGATGGTAGGTATGGATTTTTTGAGTGCTTCCATTGTGTTGTAATTTTGACAGTCGGTGCAGACCCTTTTACCCTTGAGCATCGATATGAGACTGGATAATAATCCGACTCCTCGCTCTGATGTCACCACATGACATTCAATTGCATCGTCTTTTGCTCGACCAACCTCTAGCTCTGGCGCAATTATTGTGGTCTTGCCATTTTTTTCCAAGACGCCTATTGCCTCACCCCAAAAACCTGTCAGATAAAACAAGTTTTCGGGCTCAAAGCACACCAATGTATCGCAGTCGATTTTTTGTGCATGCTTTAGTAGCGTTTTTCGGCGCTGCTTCATGCGTGTTTTGCCATATCCTGGTGAATTAATCTTTGTTGGAACATTTGTATACTGGAAAACGAAATTTTGTCTAGTTGGAAGAAAAGAAAAAAGTTGTTGCATTGTTATCCGGAGGATTAGACAGTCAGCTAGCTGTCAAGATGATGCAAAAACAAGGCTTTGAGGTATCTGCAGTTGCGATCAAGACTCCATTTTGTGATTTTGATTGCGGCCGTGGATGTGGATTTGAAATAAGAGAAAGAGCAGACGCACTAAATGTTAATCTAAAAACAGTTTACCTTGGAGATGAATACATCGAGATGCTAAAACACCCAAAACATGGATTTGGCTCTGGCATGAACCCATGCATTGACTGCCGTTCCATGATGTTCAAGGCTGCAAAAAAACACATGGACGAAATCGGAGCCGAATTTATCATATCAGGTGAAGTATTGGGCCAAAGACCAATGAGTCAACACGGGCCTGCACTGAGAACAATAGAAAAGGAATCAGGCCTTGAAGGATACATCGTCCGCCCATTATCTGCCGCATTACTACCAAAAACCATTCCCGAAGAAGCCGGTCTCATAAAACGTGAAGATCTAGGAAAGATTCGCGGACGAACCAGACGAATGCAGCTTGACATGGCAAAGGAATTTGGAATTGAAAATCCTCCAAACGCCGGAGGTGGATGCCTTCTAACCGATCCTGCATTTGGATTGCGAGCTAAAGACTTGTTTGCACACGTAGAAACTCCAACAGTAAATGACATTGATCTGCTAAAGATCGGCAGACATTTCAGATTGGATGAGAAAACAAAACTAATTGTTGGAAGAAACAAAGATGAAAATGATGTCATAAAGGCATTGGCACTACCAAATGATCTGCTCTTTACCGCAAAGGATCACATGGGCCCAGTCTCCATACTTCGCGGAGAAAATCTGGAAGAACATAAATCACTTTGTGCATCCGTAACACTGCGATACTCTGATGCTCCAAAAGAAACAGACCAAACAGTAATTGTTCAACATGGTGAGCAAAGCTTGGAAATATCTGCAAAGAGCGCATCTGAGTCTGATTACATCCACTTTAGGGTCTAGGAACAAAACTGGACATTTGTGCGTAATTTTTTGCGAAAGACTTTTTGAGGGAGTATTTACGAATCATAATAACAACAATGCAAAAAACCGAAAGCCCAACTTATCTTAAGGCAATCACAATCCGTGATCAGAGCGATATTCATTCCATCAAAGATGATATGAAAAAAAACATGATCCTGATTTTGCGAGTAACACCATTGGCACAAAAAGATGTCGAGCAGCTGCGCAAGCTAGTTGAAGAACTATATGCACAGGCAAAAAACTTTAACGCAGACATTGCAAGACTTGGCGAAGAGCGAATCATCGTTACACCTCCTGGCGTAAAAATCTGGAAGCCGGAATACGATCTGAAATAATATTAAAACTGCGCGGATAATTTCTACGTCCTCTTAATATCGATTAATCTGAGAAATTTTGTAATTGTACAAAACTTACTTTGTAGCATTTGCGATCCTTTTGTCAGTGGCCGTGCCGCTCGCATTTGCAGAATCTGATCACATCAAAACTATTGCAGAATGTGAAACTTTGTATCCAGAACTTGAAACGCTTGGCAAGACCAAGTTCTTGCAGAGATATACACATCATCCAGACATTCGAAGCTGCCTTACCTTATACAATGACATTGCATGGTTCTCAGAGGGCTCTGATCGTACAGATCGACTGATCGCATTATTGGGTGAGCCGATCGTAAAAAAGCCAGTTCGCGATCGCTTTGAGCAGACCTCCGACATTCCATCTTGGATAAAAGATGATGCAACACGCTGGCAGCAAGGAAAAGAACGCGACAACATATTCTCATATGGAATAAGATTTCTGATAAACTCTAAAATGATCGACACACCGATCAGACTATCCGATCAAGTGGGATGTATGTCTGATCAGATCTGTGTTTCAAAGAATCATTACATCAAGTATTCCATCAAAGATACTACGAGCCAGGATGTCACAAACCTAACTCATACGTTTGGTACGCCAGGAAACACAATTGCGATCAGCTCAGTCGAGATAACAAAGAAAGACAAAAGGCAAGACAATTTTCACATTGATTCGGATGGCTTCATAGACCACACCAAGCAATACTATTCATTTGTGCACAAAATTCCAATCAAAATAGGCACGACAATTGACTCGAAATACCCGATTACGACCACAGACGAGGTCATATTCCCATTCAAGAATCAGCAGCGAGACGCAGTGATTGCCTGGGATAAAACTAAACAATACCAAGAGGTAATTGACAAAAACACCGGAATTGTACTGTTTGCCAAGTATAATGACCGAATCAAAAAGATGCAATGGAGTGCCGAGCTTACAGACACCAACGCATTTTCTGAGGAAATCGAGATCCAATATGACGGAATGAGAATTCCTTCATGGTTCAAAAACCCAGTAAAATGGTGGGTTGAAGGCAAGATCTCAGATGCAGAGTACATTAGCAGCATCAATTATCTGCTAAAAAACGACATAATGCAGATCTAGGCTTTTTAATATTAAATACAAAATCGGACCACCAGTTTTATGGTCATATCACATTCTGAGAAGATCAATTGTTCAGAGCAAAAATTGTGGGCCTTGCTACTAGACAAGGCAGAGCATCCAGAAAAAACCATAAAACAAGTCACAGAATCCAAAATTATACAAAAATATGATGATGGTTATCTAAGGGAAATGACGGCAGTTGGAATGAACATCAAGGAAAAAATCACAATTAATGAAAAAGATCATGAGATCAAATTCACACTAGTAGATAATGCAGAATTTGATGGTTACTTTCTAAACAAAATAGAAGTAAAGGATGACGAGCTAGTCCTGACATATTTGCAGGACTGGACGCCAAAAGACAAAAACGCAAAAAAAGATTTTGATTTACAGTTTCTACCAGTGATGAAAAATGCAGTTCTTGCAATGAAAAAACTGGCAGAGACACAATGATCAAAATCATATCAAACGATCAAAATTTTAAAACAGAAACAGACTGGTTGATCAGCTATCATCATTTTTCATTTGGTGAGCACTATCGTCCAGATAAGACAAACTTTGGGCCACTACGAGTCTTCAATGATGATATTATACAGCCAGATATGGGATTTGGATTTCATCAACATAAAGACATGGAGATCATCACCTATGTTACACAGGGAAGACTAGAGCACAAGGACAGTCTTGGGAACACTGGAACAATTGAGGCTGGCAATATTCAAAGAATGACTGCAGGAACAGGCGTGTTTCATTCAGAGTACAACCAATCAAAAGACGAACCATTGAAACTTTTGCAAATTTGGATCACACCTGATACAAAAAATCTCAAACCATCTTGGGAGCAAAAGACTTTTTCAGAAAAAGACAGACTAGATAATTTTTTCCAAGTAATTGGACCTGCCAATCATGCACTAAAAATTCATCAAAATGTGGAATTTTATATCTCAAAGCTAACAAAGAAAGCAAAATACCAAATCAGGCTAGGCAGACAATGTTATCTCTTTGTGATTGCAGGCAACATTACACTAAATCACATCTCAATGAAGGAAAAAGACTCGGCGGAAATAACAAATGAAGCAGAACTAGATGTACAATCTGAACACGCAGAAATAATTTTGATTGATCTGCCGCAAAGCTAATTCAATTACAACAAGTTTTTGCTTATGTGTTCAGTTCTTTGTCTAGCTCGTAGAGCTTTGCGATTCTTTTGTATGTGAATGGATGTGTCCTGAACAGCTCGCCAAACTTTGAGAATGAGTTTCTTCTCTCCCAATCCATTGCGTCCTGGACCTCCTTTTCTGAAATATGCAAATCTGAATAATACGATGCAAATCTGGACACCTCAAGGCTGGATGCGACAGGATCCACTGCATAAAATGCTCGCAGAGACGAGTTTTGCATGTTTTGTTTTTGTATACTCAATCCGTATGTTATTTTTGCCAAAGCACTTGCCAAATGTGTAGGTTTAACCTGCCGTCCTGCAAATCTGTCTGCATAAAATTCCCTGAGTCTTGAGAAATGCAGCACCATCAGATTTGTAATAAAATACACCACAAATGCACCAATTCCTATCATTGCTGCACCACCAGCTTGGTTTCTGTGTGATCTGCCAGAAAACATTATTGACATGGCAATGTAGTATGCAATAGTTGGTACTACTGAGACAACTGTCATTACAAGCATATCATGATGCTTGATGTGGCCTATCTCATGTGCAATTACGCCCTTTACCTCGTCCTGTGTTAGGTTGTTTAGCAATCCTTGTGTGAGTGCAAGTGTTGCAGAGTTGCTTGTTCTGCCAAAAACAAATGCGTTTGGCATGCCATTGTTTGCAATTGTTATTTGTGGGACCTTTACGCCATTTTTGGCGCAGATCTCCTTGACTGTTTCCTCAACCCATGGAAGCTCACCCGGACGCAGTGCCCTCAGATTTGTACTCCATCGTATTATTTTTGGGCCTATCAGCCATTGAATCAATCCCATAAAAATTCCCATTCCGGCCATTCCAAAAACTCCCACATTCAGATATGCCCCAATTGCTGCCATGAACGCAAAGAGTAATCCAAACACCAGCATCATGGTAAGGCCCATCGACGCAACTAGTTTTGCTGCCATTTTTTTGAATATTGTATTTAGAATAGTCTGATTGCTTCCTGCACTTGTGGGTAGTGGGCCGGAACTCGGAACTGTCTACGAATGTTCATTGCAAGGCTTTCACACTTTCTTCGCTCGCCGTGGTTTACCAAGACTCGTCGAAGTTTTGGTCTTAGCTTGTGCACAAATGACATTAACTGATTGAAATCACTGTGGCCAGAGAATCCGTCCAGCTTTATCATGGAACAGTTTACATTTACCACTTCTACTTTGCCGTCTTTTCCTAATAGTGATACTTGTTTTGAACCATCAAGTACTCGTCTGCCTAGTGTACCGTTGACCTGATATGAGACAAAAATTATCTTGTTCTTGTTTCCTGGAGCAATGTTTCTGAAATACTCCAAGACAGGGCCGCCCTCTAACATGCCAGAGGTTGCCAGTATAATACATGGTGTGTTGTCTCGTAGTGGTTCTTCTCTTGCATCGGAGTGTTCGATGTTTGTGAAATATTCGGAATCAAATGGATTATCGTCAGTTTCCAAGATTTTCTGGCGCAGTTCGCGTGCCAAATATTCTGGATATGCTTCATGTATGGCAGTAGCCTCGGAAATCATTCCCTCTGTAAATACTGGTGCTTCAACCATCTGGCCTGCTTTCATGTAGTGATCAATTACCATCAGTATTTCTTGGGCGCGACCAACTGCCGGAATTGGAATCAATACCTTTCCACCATCAACCAATGTGTTGTTTACTGCATTGATGAATGCGGACTCTACTTCTTGTCTTGTTGGCTGGATGTCTTCTCTTGCGCCGTAGGTGCTCTCTATGAGTAAGGTTTCAACTCGAGGATAGTTCCATGATGCACTATCAAATAGAATGCTTTTGCCAAATTTGATATCACCAGTGTATACGAAATTATGATCACCATTGCCAATGTGAAAGTGACACGTTGCAGAACCAAGAATGTGGCCTGCATTTGAGAATACCAATTTAATGTCTGGCGCAATGTCCGTTACCGTTCCATATGGAATGGTGATGGTCTGTCTCATGATTTGTTTTACATCACGCTCTGCGTATATTGGCGCTCGCCCCTGGGCAGTTGCCACTCGTATTGCATCTAGTTGAATTAGATTCATCATTGGTAGGGTCGGCTCTGTGCAATAGATTGGGCCCTTGTAACCATACTTGCATAGTACTGGTAAGAATCCGGTGTGATCCAAATGCGCATGGCCTATCACTATGGCATCCAGCTCATCCAGTGTTATGTTTGCCCAGTCCAGCCTTGGGAATGCCTCAGATGGGGATCGTGCGCCTGGGTTTACACCACAATCAATTAGGATCTTGCTCTCAGAAGTAGTAAGTATCATGCTGGACCTACCTACTTGGCCAAATCCGCCAAGCGTCATCAAAGAAACTTCGGATCTTTGAGCCAATCTTGGTCTAAAAATACTCTCGCCTATTTGCTTGAGTTGCTTTGAGCGTTCTGATGACGATAATTTGAGATTATAGTTGATTTGTTGTATGGTGCTGGATTGGATGATAGTTGCCTTTCTGATTCGAATTCTCCAGCCCATCTGCTCGGTTAGTTTTGCTGAATTAAAATCAGGATTGTTCTGGAGTAACCAAGGTCGTTTTACCTCTACAGAGACCTCACCTGTTGCTGTATCAAAATATGTGCTTCCTAGTTCTGCTTCCTTTGGTAGTGCTTCTGCAATTATCTTTCGGGCATCCTCTTCATTTTTGCGAATCGATTCCTCGGTTCTAACTACGATTCTTTTTTTGATTACATTTACCAGATCTGACACTATCTGGTTGTTTTCCATCAGAAATGATGGTGATTTTGTGTATAGTGCTATTCTTGGGCCTTCATAATCGATTTTGCTTACTTGGGCCTCTTTTGGAATACTTTGCAGTATTGTTGCCATTACACTTTGGGCTGATGATGAATCCTTTTCCTGTTGTCTTTTTTGCATTAAATCACTACAAAGCAATGATGGCTTTCTTCTGCTCTTTGCTCAAGAGTCGAAAACCATCTTTATCTATAATTGCAACATTGATTCCGTCGCCGGTTCCAATGTTTCTAACTATTGCTGCCTTTACAGCACGCAATGCGATTATTTTTGCCTCATCCACTTTGAGGTTGTCTCGATATTCGTCTTCTAGGGTACCATATGCTACTGGTGAGCCGCTTCCTGTTGTGACATATTTTTTCTCCTCGACTGAGCCAAACACGTCTACGTTTACTAGTTGTGGGCCTTGCTTGTCGTATCCACCAAGCAAAATGTCTGCAATGAATGGATAGCCCCTGTTTTGATGAAACATCAATGAACAGAGTCTTGCTAATGATTTGATTGGAATGTCTTCATTTTTTTGCACTCGGTGAATGCTTGCGTGGTATCTTAGAACATCTGTGATGTTTTGTGCATCTGCTACTCCGCCTGCCAGAGTCAAGCCTGCATGTCGAGCTAGCTGCTGAATCTTCATTGTGTTATTGTTTGCAATGAAATAGCCTGCGCTTGCACGCATGTCTGCGCATAATACGACACCGTCGCTTGCCTTAATCCCTACTGTGGTTGTTCCATGTAGAATTTTGTCTTCTACGCTATTAGCTGACACAGAAAATACTCCTAGATGATCAGAAATGGTTCTGACCCTTTTAAATAACTTTGGGGGGCCAAATTGATATTTGGTAGGCTCAAGCAAAGACGTAATGCGTAATTCTCCATCTCATACAATGGAGCTTCCACGACTGATAGTAATAGGAGAAAAAAACATTGGAGGCTTTGGCAAGTTTTTGCAAAGCCTTGGCCCAACAAAAAAGGCCTCAATCATTGCAGGCAATCATGTTCAAAAAATTGTCAAAACAAAAATCTCAAAGTCATTGTCTGATTCTAAAATTAAGGCAGTATGGCACATCCCAAAGACAAACGACGAAAAATCAATTGGAATGGTAGAGTCCCAAGTAAGAAAGGACAACTCAGATCTCATAGTCGGCATTGGTG
>JAKAJY010000074.1 GCA_021824845.1 archaeon | reverse complement strand
GTCTTGGGTATGCAGGTGTAATACTTGCAGTGCTCAGTCTTATAAAAAGAAAATAAGAGAATTCTAAAGTCTTGGAATTACTTTAGATCGCGCTGTAACTGCAACAATGCTTACTATGGCTACTGCCAAGATAATCATTGCAAGTGGACCAAATTCTGGTACTACTTGAGCAGATACCGTTTCGCCCTTTGGACCTGTCCATGTATCTGGATCATCGTCTGGTAATCCTATTCCCAGGATTGTGACTTGGACATCTAGTGGACTGTCTGAGCTTAGAGCCACAGTTGTAAATTCTGTGACACCGCTATGTGCATGTTGTTCTGTTTCTGCTAGAATTTCGTTGCCATCCTGAGTTGCAGTGATCTCAAAGTTCACATGCTCAATTGGATTTCCGTCTGCATCAACAAATTCAACTGATACCACAGATTCTGTGCCTTCTGTTGGCTCATCAGAGTCAATGTGTACCATGACAGAACCGTCTTGTGACATTACCATTGCACCGTGCGCATCATGTTCATGTCCTTCTTCTTCGACATGCTCTTCTTCACCCGAATGTTCTTCCTCATGCTCTTCACCGGCTGCTTGAACAATTACCGTTCCTTGCATCCATGGGTGTACTAGGCAAAAGTATGGGAATTCACCTTCTTCTTCAAACATGTGTGAGAAAGTCTGTCCTGATAAGAACAAGCTGCTGTCAAAGATTCCATCTGGACCGTCATTTGGAGTTCCGCTTGTTACGGTGTGTGAAGCACTGTCATCATTTGACCACACTACTTCACTTCCTGCATCAATTGTTACTTCGGCTGGAATGTAACATTCGTTAGTTGTTTCGCAGCCAGGTGTCGATGAGCCCGCTGGAACGCTAACCTCGACAGTTACATGATCCGCAAATGCAGGAACAGTTACCATAACAGCAAAAATCGCCAAAATGGATCCTATTGCTATTGTCTTCATTGGACTATCTCTGATTATAGGCGAATAAAAATCCTTATTCTGATTCACGCCTAGCACGTACAAAAATACTGAGATTGTCCGTATTAGTCTAAGTAATTATCTGTAATCATTTGTAGTCACATTTTCGAATATGTTAAATGATGGGCCTTCTCAGATAGTTTTTTATTTTTACCATGATTATTACCGGAACAACAAAGTACATTCCCACATTCAACAAAATGACTCCGATTCCATATCCTAACATCTCTGATTCTGAATTGATATCCACATAGCTCAGAATTGACAGAGTTGATAGCATCGGCGTTATTGTAACCCTTATTGCTTCTTTGAAGATTGGATTCTGTCTTTGCAGATCAGCCACTGCAGGGCTAAATGTATAGTAAAATTCGTTAAAGCCAGCCATGAATGCAGTTCCAGAACCAGTACCAAACAGAGTGTTATCTCTGATTTCCCTCAATGTCTGAACTTGTGGGGCAAGCTCTGTTCCAAACGCCGCAGTTGCAATTAAACATCCTGACTTTGTATCTGATGTTGCCTGTGGAGTCTCTACCATTACAGTAAATGTGACTGTCTCTGACGGAATTGGCTTGAATAAAATTCCCTCAACGTCAATTGATACTTTGTTTTCACCGCTTGCAAATTCGATTGGTATGGTAACTGAACCAATAGATGTATGCGTAAGAGGTATTGGGCCAAAAACTCGTATTTCACCGTTTGTAACTGTTACTATGTAGTCAATGTGCTCTTGAATCTGATTTGTTTGTGGGTTTACAAAATCAATTTTAAGCTTGACCTGTTCATCAGGACTTGGTTTTGCTGGCTCTGTTGCAATGTTGACAAGTAATGTGCCTTTGTCTGTTGGCAATTGTTGCGACTCTGCATATGTTGGCATGAGAAAAACTGGCAACAATAGCAACAAAAACAAGATCTTCACATTCATTAACTTGCGCTCAAATGTATTATAATTTACTAAGGACTTTACCTCACACCCTAACATTATAATTCTGATCTGTTTTGTGCAATTATGACTTGAACAAAATTACGCTTGGGCTTGTTTATGCCTTTCTGCTTTTCAGCTCTATAGGTATTGCGAGTGCACAAAGCACAAATCCAATTCAGGATATAGTTTATACTGCCAAATTTGTGTGTGGCTCTATTCCAGATGATTCCGGACCGCTAAGGCCTGGTCACTACGATACCTCAATTAACATACTAAACAAGAAGGGATATAGAGTCGGCTTGGTGTGGACTGCAGTCATTAATGACGGCCCGACATCCAATGCCATATTCAAGAATCTAGACTCGGAGACCTCGACTGGAATGGACTGTCGAGACATCAAAGAGATCTTTGCAATCGATACAAAGGAGTTGGTTGAAGGCTTTATGATAATCAAAATACCTGTATCGTCGCTAAAGGGATTCAACAATGAACAGGTTGTGTTGGAATACACACAAGATGCAATCAATGTTCTTGATGTACAGGTCTTCTATACTGCAAATGCGTTGGACACATTACCTCATGAGATAGCTGAGGAAAAAATATCATTTTACATCATACAGGATGAAACTGAGAAGATTCCGCCAGAGGTATTTCGCAAATTACTGGATGTTACAATGCCTGCAACACTAAATCAAATAACTGACACCGAGCAAAAGATCAAGTCCGTCTTGGCAAAAAAATATGATCTGGACAAAAAAGACCTAGACAAGATTGTTCTGCGAATCAAGGATATCTCAATTGGTGTTGGCTCATTACTTGATGATCATGCAGTCTCATTGCATGTGGTAAAACCGCAAATCAACGAGTAGATAATTTCAAAGTCTCAAATCTGCTTAAAAGTTAAATATGTTCTACTAGGCCTCAAGATCGATGATTTCTAACAAATTTTTTGTTCCTGTTTTCGCTGTTTTGCTTTTAGCTCAGGCATTTACTATTATACCAAATGCACATGGAGACGGCCTAACCCAAGAAAATCTCCCACCAGCAAGCTTTGGAAGCAGAGAGGCGGCATTGTTCATCAAAATCAGTCCGCCAATTCTGACCAAGGACACCATAGGGGATACCTATCTTCAGCTTAAGCTCTTTGATGCAAAGGACGGAAAAACTGTTCCTCACACATCATACTTTGTCGAAGCTTGGAAGGATGAAAAACTATTACTTCGAAGTAATTTCCACGCACATTCCGGCGATCTCACACTAAAAATCAAGCCAACCAAAGTTGATGTGAATAATGTCATTGTGTATGGGGACCAGCTGGAACAATTACCAAACACTTGGACTGCGTTTGGGGATAAAATAGATGTGCTGGCACCAGTATTGCTAGAATCCGGACTTTATCATTTTAAGATCACAATAACCGGAATTGATTTTGATAAAAACATTTTTGCGGAAAAAGACTACAAATCATTTGATTCCTGGCTAAGCGTTGGAGACATATCTAATCAAAAAATCACACATGGTGGAAAAACATACGATGCATCCATAGTGTCATATTATGATTTGATAAATAATTTCAAATTCGACTCTGCAAAAAAAGCGATCTCATTTTCAATGCCGTTTAACTGGGACACAAAAAGAATCGAGGGACAACAGATCTTTGTGCATCAAGAGGTGCGAGTGCCCAAGGTATTCAAAGACTTTACCGATACTACTGCATATGAAGGCAGGGTAAATGGTGTTCCAACCATAGGAAGAATGCTAATCCTTGATCCATATTCTGTAGAGGATACGTCGATTTTGCACTTTCTGATAAACAAAGAAGACATACTAAACATAGCAAAGACAATTCCTGCAGGTACCACAACAATGGACTTTATGGTGTACCCAATAACTGCCGTACCAAAGAACATGTTTGATGTCAAGTTCAGCAATGGTGCCACCGCAAAGATCTCCTTTGACTCTAATCTTGGCGCATCAAACACCATACCATTACGATTTGAGTTCTTTGATAAGAACAATCAGATTCTCAAATACATTCGATATGTCTACTCCATTGAGGATAGCACCGGCAAAATGCTTGTGACAAATCTGGGAGATGATCCACAAAAGCTAGGAATATTCTCAACGGAGGGAATTGATGTCCAAGACTTCAAGTTTCCAAAGGAGGGCAACTACAAAGTCAGCCTTGGAATAGTTAGCCATGGATTGGACGAAGAGACAACATATTCTACTCCAAGTCCAAGCAGCACAACCGTAACCGTCGGAAAGGGAGGACAAACCACACCTTCATCGGAATTTACAATTCCTTCTTGGATCAAAACAAACGCCAAATTCTGGTCTGATGGAAAAATTACTGACAAGGACTTTACAAACGGAATTCAATATCTGATAAAACAGAAAATAATTACCATACCAAAAACGCAAAAAGATGGCACAAGCTCAACTACTATTCCATCATGGGTAAAGGATGCGGCCAAGTTCTGGGCGGACGGTCAGACCACTGACAAGGACTTTGTCAATGGATTACAATATCTGATCAAAGTGGGAATAATCAAAGTATAATTCACAAAACCGGATTTACGTTTTTATCCAATGTTGTACTGGGATGATTCATGCTTCCAATAAGGGACGAGAATCCAAAACCGCCGGGATACAAGCCAAAGATGACAATTGCCCTTATTGTTGCAAATGTTATAATTTTCTTTTTTGAGGTCTTAGTGACAGGGCAGTTCTTCGAGTTTTCCAATAATCGAGCAGCTGCTCTATTCTATGATTGGGGAGCAGTTCCTGCATGCATTGCAGGCGAACAGATCCTATCCATACAGGGCACGGAGATCTCTTGCCCTGCCGAATCTATGGTTACTTTGCTTAGTTCCACGTTTTTGCACGGAGGCCTGATGCACCTTGGCGGCAACATGTTGTTTTTGTGGATCTTTGGAGACAACATTGAGCTAAAGTTTGGCAGACTAAGGTTCCTTGGAATCTATCTGATGTGGGGAGTGGTGGCAGGACTAGTCCATATTGTGGGCGACATCAACAGCGCAATTCCGGCAGTTGGTGCATCTGGTGCCATCTCTGGAATCCTTGGTGCATATCTGATCATGTTTCCGCGTGCAAAAATTACCACCTTTATGATGCTTGGATTTTTCATGCGAATGACTCACGTTTCTGCAAAGTGGTTCTTGCCTTTCTGGCTGATATTCCAAAACCTACTTCCAATGTTCATTGGAGGGTTTGGATTTGGATCCGGGGGTGTTGCATATTTGGCACACATTGGCGGATTTGTCATAGGGCTGGCAACTGGATATACATACAAGAAACTGCGTAGCTCAGAGTTCAGCTATGGCACTAGATATGGTTCAAGATATGGCTGGAAGGGCGATGTCTGACATAGGCATAAATCCAAGACAAGAAAAATTTTCATCATGCCAATAATTACAGTCTCAATGTATCCTGGCAGGACCACACAACAAAAAGAAGATTTTGCAAAGGCAGTGACAAAGACTGCAGTTGAAATCCTAAAGACAAAGGAATCCCATGTTATAGTGGTCTTTGAGGACAATCCAAAAGAAAACTGGTACCTAGCAGGCAGCCCACTATAAGGGTGCCCTAGTCTTTTTATCTAAATCATTATTTTATAATGTGATGAAGGTTGCTCTAGTACAATTCAAGGCACACACTGACAAAAATTACAATCTGAAAAGAATCATCCAATATATTTCAGATGCTGCAAAAAAGGGAGCAGAGCTGTGTGCATTTCCAGAATACATGATGTTCTATACTACATCTGATCAATCGGCAAAACAATTAGCGGAGCAGGCAGAGCTGATCAATGGAAATTTTGTTCAGCAGATAGCAAGGGCTGCAAAGAAAAACAGAATCCAAGTTATAGGTACTCTATACGAATCTGCCAAGAAAAAAAACCGTGTCTATGATACTGCATTTCTGATAAACAAGTCAGGCAAGGTAATCTCAACATATCGAAAAATCCATCTATATGATGCGCTTGGCTTCAAAGAATCCAACAAGCTAGTGCCAGGTCATGCCATCACAACACCTGCAAAAACCACGCTTGGAAAAATCGGGATGCTCATATGTTATGATTTGAGATTCCCAGAAATGTCAAGAACTCTGGCATCTTCTGGCTCTGAAATCTTGGTTGTGCCGTCTGCGTGGGTACAGGGCCCAAACAAGGAAGAACATTGGATCACGCTGAACAAAACCCGCGCCATAGAAAACGGATGTTATGTTATTGCTCCGGGGCACCTTGGAAATATTTACTGCGGACGAAGTCTCGTCGTGGATCCATATGGTAAGATCTTACTGGACATGAAACACAAATCAGGAATTGGAATTGTGAATATATCATTGGACTTGGTAAAAAAGACCAGGTTGTCCTTGCCGCTACTCAAAAACAGAAGGACCGACATCTATTCCGATCTCAGTCTCTAGACTTTCTTGTTGGGCAGTTGAAATTAGCACACTGCTTTAGCCATTTTTGTTTTCTCGAATATCTGTAAAGAATCATCGGCCAACTGCATTCCATACATGGTGACTTGGTAGCGTAAATCATTGCCTTTTGAAGCATTGGAGAGGATGCCTTGCATCCGTTGTAATAGTTGGAGCACCCCATGAATCTTTTCTTTGTTTTCCTTGATCGGATGACCATCAGTTTTCCCACCTTACAGCTAGGACACACCACGAGTCCGTTCTTAGGCTCATTTGATCCCAGAATTATGTACTTTTTTTTGCTTGCAGACCATGACAGAAAGCTGTTTGTATCATAATACTGACGCATCTCAGTTTGTAGCTTGGCAATTTTGCTTTTTGTCACACGTATTTTGCCGAGCTTTTTTGTTTTTTTGATGGGTTTTGCAACCAAGAGGGCCTTTACTTGTTTTTTCAACTCTTTGATATTCCGTGAAGAATTTTTATATGGATTTGGTCGGAAAGTCTTGTGGAAAAGGTCTGCGTTCTTGGCGCTGGTAGCACCAAATATGGAAAATTAGATGATAGCATTACCGATATTACAATTCAAGCCTCAATTGGTGCAATAGAGAGCGCCGGAATCGACCCAAAAGAGATCCAGGCAGGCTATATCTCCAATGTTTTTGGAGTAGCAGACAAGCAGGTTCACCTAGGACCAGTAATAATGAGCAATCTGGGAATTCCAGAAAAGCCATCATTATCTATCGAGTCGGCATGTGGCTCTGGCTCTGTATCATTTAGAGAGGCATTTGCAAATGTTGCAGCAGGATTTTACGATGCAGTGCTGGTCGCCGGAACAGAAAAGGTAACTCACACCGGCACAGAGTGGACCACAACTTACTTTTCATATTGTTCTGATTTCTTCTATGAGGGTGGTGCAGGTGCATCATTCCCTGGTTTGTTTGCATCAATGGCCAGAGCATATCTGAACGAGTTCAAGGCAACCGAGGAAGACTTGGCAGCAGTCGCAGTAAAAAACCACGAAAACGGCCTGCTGAACCCAAAGGCACACCTCAGAAAGAAAATTTCAATCGACGATGTAATGAAGTCAGCAGTTGTGGCAAGTCCACTAAAACTATATGATTGCTGTCCATTCTCTGATGGCGCAAGCGCAGTCATATTATGTTCTGAGAAATTTGCAAAAGAACACTCCAAGAATTATGTTAATGTGATAGGATCCGGAAGGGGTGGATCACCTGCAACACTACAAGGCAGAGATCACATGACCACAATCCCAAGCACAAAGCTTGCCGCTCAGGCAGCATACAAGATGGCGGGAATCACTGCAAAAGATATTGACTTTGCAGAGGTTCATGACTGCTTTACCATTGCCGAAGTGGTAGACACAGAAGATCTGGGATTCTTTGAGAAAGGAGCAGGAGTGCAAGCAGTGCGAGAGGGAAGAACTGCAAGAAATGGCGATATTCCAATCAATCCGTCTGGCGGACTAAAGGCAAAGGGCCATCCAATAGGCGCAACAGGTGTTGGACAAGTAGTTGAGGTTTTTGAGCAATTAACAGGAAAGGCAGGTGAGCGCACCGTAAAGGACGCAAAAATCGGCCTGACTCACAACTTTGGCGCAACCGGTGCAAGCTGCGCAGTTCACATTTTCCAAGGCGTGTAATCTGCCTTGTCGATGAAGCAAGAATTCGTAGATGCAGTCAAGTCAGGCAAGGTTCTTGCCAAAAAATGCACAAAGTGCTCACATTTGCATCTGGCAACAGTATACTTTTGCCAAAACTGTGGCGCAAAGGGCTTTGAGAATGAGATCCTAAATGGTACTGGAACGGTTGCTACCTATACGATAATCACGGTTCCACCGGCTGGCTTTGAGAAATACACCCCATATGCGTGGGTTGTAATGAAAATTGACGACTCTGAGCTGCGCGTGTCTGGCTTTTTGGGTGGAATCGGATCGCCATCACAGCTTCCAATGGGTTCTAGAATCAAAATAACCGGCTATGATGATCGCGGAATCCTCTTAGAAAAACAGTAAACCATTTTTCACCGAATCAATCGGAAAATTCAAAAAAGATTCTTAATAGTTTTGCCAAATTACGATCTGTATGTCAGTTGATGTAACCTGCGGAAAATGTGGAGCAAAGATCGCAAACATGAAAATGCTAAAACCAGTCAAGGATGTAATGAAACATTACAATTCCAAATGTCCATCTTGCGGCCAGACACTGTCGACCTCTGAGTTTTCGATCGACGTAAACAAAAACTGATCAAAAAAGTTTGTTTTAGATCACTTCACAAGTCTTATTTAGGACTGATCTCACGCTATATTTATGAGCGTTGAGGCTGCCGGAATGATCGATCCTAAAAAGTCCGGCGGAATCTTACAATCTACATCAAAACGCGTAAGAATGATCTTCTCTGTAATGGCAAGTCCAAACAGAATTGACATTTTGAGAATCCTAAACTCCAAAGGCCCACTGACATATTCTGAGCTGAAATCACTTGCTGGATTCAAGTCCAAAAAGGAAAGTGGAAAATTTGCGTATCACTTGCGAAAATTATTAAGACAATCCCTTGTTGCGCTAAACAAATCCGAGCGACGTTACACCATTACAAATCTTGGAAAACTGGTACTAAGCTTGGCTCGTCAAATCGAGGAACGCTCTATCATAGAATCTGGCAAAATGTATGTGCGAACCTCACACGAATCCATTGAGGAATTTAACTCTCACAAAATCATACAGTCGCTAGTCCGAGAAGGAAGTCTTCCACTAGAGCTGGCACAAAAAATCACCGAAGAAGTCGAAAACCGCATCTACAAATACCAAACAACATACCTCACAGGCTCACTAATCCGCGAGATGGTCAACTCCGTGCTATTGGAGCACGGGCACGAGGAATACCGTAACAAACTCGCACGCTTAGGCATGCCTGTATTTGACATCCAAGAAATGCTCACAAACGTCGATAATATCGACAATGGCGCACAGGGGCTGTTCTTCAAGGCGGGACAGACAATCTTTGCAGAATCTCTATTACTAAACACGCTTCCAAAGGACGTTGCAGACTCGCATCTCTCAGGCGACATCCACATCTCAAATCCAGGAATCTGGTCATTACTGCCTGATACAATATTCTTTAACATAAAGGAGCTAATTGAGGACGGAATTGATCTAAAAGGAAAATTCCTTGGAGTTAGCAGACTCACCACTATAAAGACACTAGATAATCTAATGTCATCACTTTCAATGATCATATCTTTGGTATCAAAGGAGGCCTCTCGAGAGGTAATCATGGACGGACTGGTACAGCTGTGTGCAAAACACGCAAAGAACGTCACAGAACTAGAAGAGAAGCTAATGACAGCACTGGTCACCTCCTCAACATCATCCAAATACACTAAAGAACCGACACTGGTATCGTTTAGAATCGAGCTTGGTGCAGAGCCAAAACTGGTTAGTGCCATCTTAAATGCATACAAGAACTATGTCAAGATGACACCAGTGCCGCAAGTTGGACTGATCATCGATTATTCAACAGGCAAAGTCTCAGACGTGTCACAAACAATTTCTGAAATCATTTCAATTGGTGGAAAAGTTTTGTTCTCAAAGGATGAGATCGGA
>JAKAJY010000006.1 GCA_021824845.1 archaeon | reverse complement strand
CGTCAGCAGTCATTGGTACTTTGATTACAACGTTTGCACCATATTTTTTGAGTCGGTGTCCCTCATCCATCATTCCCGCGTAATCGGTTGCAACAACTTCCAAGCTGACATCGCCTTTGATGATTTTAGTAATCTCTTCCATTGCCTTGAGTGGATCACCGCCTTCCTTTGCAAGCAGTGATGGGTTAGTGGTTATGCCATCTAAGAGCCCCATGTCATTGTATGATTTTATTGATTGTAAGTTTGCAGTATCAAGGAAGATCTTCATTTTTTCTTACCTATGATCTCTTTGGCTGCTTTTGCTATATTAAGTGATGTTATGCCGTGCTTTTCCAAAAGTAGTGGAATCTCTGCATCACGCGCAGACTCACCAAATCGGTCATTGACGCCAATGCGTTTGATTGGAACTGGATATAATTCGGATACTACTTCAGATATTGCAGAGCCAAATCCCCCCACAATGTTGTGCTCCTCACATGTAACTATGCATCCAGTTTCTCTTGCAGATTTTTCCAGTAATTCAGAGTCAATTGGCTTTATTGAAAACATGTCTATTACCTTACAAGATATTCCTTCTTGTTTTAGAGAACCAGCTGCATCAAGTGCCATCTTTACGGTAAGGCCACACGCTGCCAGGGTGCAATCTGCCCCCTCTCTTAGTGTAATACCCTTTCCTATTTCAAATTCTTGTGAATCTTGGTGAACTACAGGTGATGCAGATCTGGTCAACCGCATATAGTGTGGGCCGTATCGTTGTGATATAATCCACGTAAGCTTTGAAACTGCCACAGTGTCTGCCGGTATGAGCACCGTCATGTTAGGAATTACTCTCATTATTGCGATGTCTTCCACTTGCTGGTGCGATCCACCGTCTGCACCAACCGATATTCCGCCATGAGACACTACCAGCTTGACATTTAGGCCCTTTTTGTCACCGGGCGATGGATATGCGATTGCGTTTCGGATTTGATCAACGCATCTGCCAGGAAGAAATATTGCGTACGTGCTTGCAAATGCAGTCTTGCCAGATATTGCCAGGCCTGCAGCAACTGATACCAGGTTTGCCTCAGCTATTCCGACATTGAAGAATCGATTTGGGAATTTTTTCCCAAAATCTGCTGTCTTTAGTGAATCGGTAGTGTCGGC
Source organism: archaeon (assembly GCA_021824845.1). GTDB lineage: Archaea > Thermoproteota > Nitrososphaeria > Nitrososphaerales > Nitrosopumilaceae > Nitrosotenuis. The sequence goes on along the minus strand of JAKAJY010000006.1, from coordinate 8,970 downwards.
GCCCAAAACCACAATGTTTGGATTTTGCTCGCCAAGCTCAACTAGTGCTTTTCCATATGCGGTTCTCATATCAGTCATATCCCCAATCATGCGAATCCAAGCTCCCTGGCTATTGCAGTAAGGTGATTTCTTTTCTCACCTATTGTATGCAGATCAATCCATTTTGCTACAAGTTCGTTTCCTCCAAGCTCGTGCGCCTTTTGGATTAGTCCCCTACGTCTGGCATATGCTATTTTGTTTCTAAATTCACGGATTATCCCACGCACATCTTGCTGTCCTATTATGGCGCTTCCGCCAACAAAGGCGCGTGCCCCGTCTGCAAAACACGATCCAATGTTATCAAGTGTGACTCCACCGTCTGCCTCTATGTATCCATCAAATCCATTCTGGTTTAGCATAGAGACTAGTCGTTGTGTTTTTTCATGTGTGGACTCGATGTATTTTTGGCCGGATTTGCCAGGAACTACAGACATTACAATTATCTGATCTAGTTTTGGAATAAATGGAATTGCCCACTCGGGTAGATTGGTGTCTGGGTTTATTGCAAGACCAACGCCCACTTGGTTTGCCTTTAGTGTGTCATGGATTTGACCAAAGCTGGATGCATCGCATACTTCGGCATGAACAGTTACGATATCAGAGCCCGCATCGACGTAGTCTTTGACATACTTTACTGGCTCGTTTATCATCAGATGAGTATCAAATGGTATTACAGTCAACGGTCTGAGCTCGCGAATTTTATTGTGATCAAAGGTTTTGCTTGGCACAAACATCCCATCCATTACATCAAGATGGATATAGTCAGCACGTCCGTTTGTGCATCGCTTTACTTCATTTTCCAGATTTGTCATATCGCCAGCTATGATTGATGGTGCAATCATTGCCTGCGAATCGATTTCCATGTCTATGATTGGAACGAATTCCTTCTTTGGTGCTTGGCCGTGCCACTTGGGATTGTCCTCCATGTGTTCGACCCCCTTGCCTTTGATGGTACGAGCAATTATGATTGATGGAACGCCCTTGGTTTGCGTTGCCTTTTTGATTGCATGATCCAGTTGTTCGATGCGATGTCCGTCAATGTCAATCACGTTCCATCCAAAGGATCTCCATTTGTCACCAGTCTTCCATCTGCTAGCGTCCTTCCACATTTCCGATAGGTCATCACCCACCAGTTCCTCATCAAGCGGCATGATTTTTTCCGTATAAGAGTCCTGCTGGATGAAATTCCTATCCAAAATTGCAGTCAGATTATCGACTTTGTATTTTGCTCCAGTCATTGCTGCCTCCCATACTTGGCCTTCGTCTGTTTCCCCATCACCCATTACCGTGAATATTCTAGTTGGCTTGCCGTCAATTCGTGCTGCCAGTGCGCTTCCAACCGAAAAAGACAGGCCAATTCCAAGTGAGCCCCCACAAAACTCTACGCCGGGGCATTTGAGGTCTGGATGGCCTTGCAGTCGGCTTCCAAACTTTCTTAGCGTATCAAGCTCTGAGGGATCAAAGTATCCAGCAAGTGCCATGTTTGAGAACAGCCCTGGAGAGGCATGTCCCTTGGATAGAACAAGTTTGTCACGTCCCTCCCAGTTTGGATTTTTTGGATCGTACTTGAGATATTTGAAAAATATACAACCCATAATCTCTGCCATGGAAAAAGAACCCCCGGGATGGCCAGACCCCGCATTTGAGGTGGCACGAATTACAAGTTTGCGTGCCCGTCTAACGTTTTTTTTAATTTGATAATAGTTAAGGCCCATTTTCAATCAGATTTGATAATTAGAAGCAAAGATACGGTCATGTTTTGAGGCTGCTTGCAAATTCAATAAAAAGCTATTTTCCCTCAATCCTTTAATCTCGAGCCAACGTGATAGTACCATGGATCTTGGTATGATGGTTCCACTTGTCATTTATGATAACCAGTGCTACTTGTGCACCAAGTTTGCAAAAGCAGTGAATTTTCTGGCAAGAGGAAAGTTGTTGCTGGTTGGTCATTACACCGAGCTTGGAGAAAAGTTACGAAAACAAATCCTTGATTCTAGTGCACTGGAGATGTTTTGGTTTGTTGATGGCAAGACGGCATTTGGCGGACGAGCTGCCCTAGTACCATTAATCTCCGCTATCATTCAATCAAAGGGCTCAGGAAACAATGGATTTGAGCATAATGAAGCATGTAACATGGAGTGCAAAAATGCAAAGGCGGTTTTTGTGCGCTCTGCAAGTCTATTAACAAACAGCAAAAAACTCGTAATCAACACAATATGAAAGTCATATAATTTCACAAAAAGATCTATCCATTCCAACATAATTTTGCATATACAGCCTCAAGGCATGATCTGTGTGTCAGACAAGCCAGAGGAAAAGAAAGGATTCGTAGCAGAGTTTGCTCATTTTCTCAAGACATTTGGAATCATAGGCCTTGCAATAGCATTTGTAATTGGTGCGGCTGCATCAAAACTAGTCACAGCACTAGTCAATGACATAGTCAACCCAATAGTAGGTCTTGCCCTGCCTTCAGGTGATCTTAAAACATTACAATATTCCGTAACAAATCAATTCACCGGCGTTACATCCGATTTCAAGTATGGAGATTTAATTGCAAATATCATCGACTTTCTGATAATTGCGGCAATCGTATTCATGCTATACAAGCAGCTATCCAAATTCAAGCTCGTAGAGGACAAAACAAAGTGAGCATGTATGTCGGCAGTCTATTTCCGTAAAGTTCGAGCCTTGTATCAAAAACGAACAAACAACAAGATAAGAGTAAATATTCTGTAAATGATCTGTGTTACACGACACCCAGATCATATGCCCAACCATTGATGAATGTAAAGAAGTTTCACCATCTCTAATCAAGCACGTATTAGTGCCATTTGATGAAAGTCAGATTGCTTTTGAGGCATTTGAATTTGCCTTGGATCTTGCCAAAAAATACAATGCAAAAATATCACTAATCACCATAATTCACAGCAGTATTTTGTCAAGCTCATTCATTGAAATGTCAGGGCACCAGAAAATAATCGAAAAAGAAAAGCTAAAGACGGTCAATTCAATGCTGCAAGCATTACAAAATACCTCCAAAAAGTTTGGAGTTGAAGTGAAATCAGAGCTTGTTTTCTCTGAAAATGTTGCAGAGACGATTTTGTCTTTTTCCTCACACAGAAACGTAGACTTGATCGTGATGGGTACCAGAGGCAGAGACGGATCTGTCAGATACATGCTAGGTAGTGTAACATTTGATATTGTGCAAAAAGCAAGATGTCCGGTTGTTTTTGTTAAAAGAAAATGAATTAGTGGTGATGTCCACCGCATCCACAGGAGCCGTGTCCCATGTCACCCATGCCAGAATCCCCATCCTTTTTGGCGCAGATGTTACACTTGTTGTGGCCTAGAGGCGAAAAGAAGCTCTTTCCACACGATATGCATTTTGTGCTTGACATGTTTTTGTGTTGGAATGATCCGGTATTTATCAATAAGCCCAAATCTTAATAGAGACAAAAAAGGCGAGCCAAAACTGTGCTGATAAGAGCAGAAAATTCGGATCCTACCAAGAAAAAAACAAAATCACTTTGCTATTTTGTTGCAGAAAAATCAGATCTGCCACTTGGATTCCCAAAGACTGCACAAAAACTAACAGAAGCAGTAAGAGAAGCTGTCAAAGAAACCAAGGCAAAGCTTGGCGCAATATCCATTATTCACACCCATGGACTGATTCCTGCCCAGAGAATCTTGGTCGCAGGCCTTGGGCCACGCCACAAAATAACGCATGAATCACTGAGGATAACATCTGGAAAGATTGCCAAAAAAGTATCCGAAATAGGCCTTGACGAATACAGTGTGGTGATTCCAAATAATTTACCAGTCAATCTCAAAATCACCACAAGTGCAATAGTAGAAGGCGCAAAACTGGCACTATACTCATTTGACAAGTACAAAAAAGAGAAAAAATCAAAATCCCCAAACCTTACCATATTATCTTCTGATCAAAAGATCTCATCGACAGTATCAAAGGCAAACACAGTATCTGACGGTGTAATTTACACAAGGGAAATAGCAAATCTCCCACCAAACGAGTGCAATCCAGTACAACTGGCAGGCTTTGCAAAATCATTATCATCAAAGAACAAGATAAAGTGTATTGTACTATCCAAGTCAGAGCTAAAGCAGAAAGGGTTTGGCGGAATAACTGCGGTAGGCCAGGGAAGCAGAAACGAGCCAAAACTCATCATATTGGAATACAACGGTAAAAAAGGCGACAAGCCAATCGTGCTAGTAGGCAAGGCAGTCACATTCGATACCGGTGGGATCTCCATCAAGCCGGCAGATAAGATGGATGAGATGAAGTTTGACAAGTGTGGCGGCTGCACCGTACTTGGAATAATGAAGGCTGTATCGGAGCTAAAGCTGCCAGTGAATCTGGTAGGCATAATACCATCAGTTGAGAACATGCCTGGAGGCGAGTCATACCGACCTGGAGACATCATAAAACTATACGACGGTAAAACAGCCGAAATCCTCAACACCGACGCAGAAGGCCGCCTCATACTGTTTGATGCACTATCATACGGAATCAAGACATACAAGCCAAAGGAGATAATCGACTTTGCAACGCTTACTGGAGCATGTATCGTGGCTCTTGGTGCAAATGTGGCAGGCCTGATCAGTAACAATAAAAAAATTGCAGACAAGATAGCAAAATCATCTCAGAGTACGGGTGAGCAGGTCTGGCAGCTGCCAATCAATGAAGACTATATGGATATGATAAAATCAGATTATGCAGACATAAGAAATACAGGTCCTGGCAGAGTGGCCGGAACAATTACAGCTGCCGCGTTTTTGGCAAACGCAGTCGGTACCACACCATGGGCGCATTTTGATATTGCGGGAACCGCTTGGGTACAGGGAGGATCAAAAGAAAAATCATACAACCCAAAAGGCGCAACGGGATTTGGCGTCAGATTAATTCTAGATTATCTTAATAGCCCCTAGAGTTTCTGTCCGGCGTTCCAACGTTAGAGTTTCTAAAGCCATGTTTTTCCATCATATGATTCATGAAGCGGATATCATTTTCTAATTGTTCGCCACACACTGAACAAATTGGCACAGAATAACACCAACTAATCTTGTATAATAATTTGATTAAAAGATGCCAGCACCACTACTTCCCAAGGGCTCTCGCACCTTAGTAACACAGTGGCGACATTAGGTTTGACTTCCAGGTTCGGAAAGAGACTGGGTCGCGCCCTAACACTATGGCCGGCTTGTTAGTCATCGTACAATTGTTCTGTATTAAGATTACGACCGCATCCACGAATGAGGTATAAATTGACCGGCCCAAAGATACGGTTGTGACCCATCGAGTAGCGGTTTTAGACAAGGAATTGTGCCAGCCAAAAAAATGCGGCCTTGAGTGCATCAAGTACTGTCCAGTAAACAAGTCCGGCGCTGATTGCATTATAATGAATGAGGAGATAAAAAAAGCGCAAATCGATGAGGATATTTGCAATGGGTGCGGAATCTGCGTTAAGGTGTGCCCATTTGAGGCAATCACCATAGTAAACCTAGCAACAGAACTTGGGACTGATAAGATTCATCAGTATGGCAAAAACTCGTTTAGGCTGTATCGCCTGCCCACACCAAAAAAGGGCGAGGTCGTAGGCCTCTTGGGCAGAAACGGCATGGGAAAAAGCACCGTGGTTAGCATCTTGTCTGGGAATCTAAAGCCAAATCTTGGGAACTATGAGAATCCACCAGAATGGGACCAAATTCTAAAAAGATTTGCTGGAACCGAACTAAAGGATCATTTTGAGAAAATTAAAAATCAGACAATAAAGGCCGCAATAAAGCCACAACAAGTCTACAACATCTCTCAGGTCTTTGATGGAACCGGTAAGGAACTACTCGACAAGTACGACCAGCGAGGAGTCAGCACCGATCTGATCAGAGAGCTAGACTTGAAAAATTCTATTGAACATCATGTTAAGGAATTATCTGGTGGTGAGCTGCAAAGGATCTCAGTAGCAGCTGCAGCATCAAGGGATGCAGACTTTTACTTTTTTGATGAGCCATCATCATACAATGACGTATTCCAAAGAAGGGGAGTGGCACGGGTAATTCATGGGTTGGCAAACATTGGCAAGTCAGTAATGGTAGTGGAACATGATCTGACCCTGCTTGACTTTTTGTCTGACTATATTGAGATTTTGTACGGAGAGCCGGCAGCATATGGTATTGTGTCTGGAATTTTATCCACCAAAGTGGGAATCAACGTGTTTTTGGATGGCTATCTGCCAAACGAAAATGTTCGATTCCGAGACAAAAAGTTCAGCTTTGATGTGTCATCATCCCAGGATGATTTTGAAAAGGGTGAAGTCCTGATTAACTATCCAGCACTAAAGAGAAACTATCCAGCATTTTCAGTTACAGTACAACCCGGCCAAGTAAGGCGAGGTGAGGTAATGGGCATAATGGGTGCAAATGCCCTTGGCAAGACAACAATGATGAAGATGATTGCAGGTGTTGAAAAGCCAGATGAGGGAACAATAGACAAGGCAGTCACCATATCGTACAAGCCGCAATACATCCCAAATGACTATGATGTTGAGGTCATTTCAGTGTTGGATAAGGCAAACGAGGGTCCAATCTTTGGCAGTATCGAAGAAGAGCAAATCGTGGATCCGCTAAAGATCAAAAAACTATACAACAAATCCATCAAGAATCTCTCCGGTGGTGAGCTGCAAAAAGTGGCAGTTGCCACATGTCTTCTCAAAAAGGCAGACGTCTATGCGCTTGATGAGCCATCAGCATTTTTGGATGTAGAAGATAGAATAGCAATCGCAAAGTTCATTCAGAGATTTGTCCGATCATATGCCAAGTCGGCCATCATAATTGATCATGACATTCAGCTGATGGACTTGATATCAGACACCATGGTAATCTTTGAAGGCGAGTCAGGAAAGGAAGGTCATGGAACATCAACTATGAGCAAGGCAGCTGCAATGAATCGATTTTTGAATTCGCTTGATATCACATTTAGGCGAGACGAGCACACGTTGAGGCCTCGAGTCAACAAAGCCGGCAGCAGACTAGACAAGCAGCAAAAAGACACGGGCAATTTCTATTACAAGAATTGACACGAATGCTAAAAAAAGCACTGCAGGGAGTGCTAACAGAGCAAGAAGCAAACGATCTGTATTCAGCATTTGATCAAATAGGCGATATTATCGTGGTGAGGATCCCAGACTCCTTACTATCAAAAAAGAAAGTAATTGGTGAGACCCTCCTAGAAGCGGTGCATCCGGCACGCTCTGTGTTTTATCAGAGCTCTGATGTCTCAGGTGATTTTAGGACAAGAAAACTGGAAGTGATTGCAGGTGAGGATAATACTGAAACAGAATACCGAGAATATGGCTGCAGGTTCAGAGTAGACGTGGAAAAGGCGTTTTTTTCCCCAAGACTCTCAACTGAGCGAAAAAGAATAGCAGACTTGGTCCAAGACGGTGAAGTTTTAATCAATATGTTTGGCGGAGTCGGCATGTTTTCTATTGTGGCAGCAAAGATGAAAAACTGTACTGTGTACAATATAGACCTAAATCCTCATGCTGCCAGACTCTGCGAGCAAAACATCAAGCTAAACAAAAAGATGAAAGGAAAAGTCATATCAATTAACGGCGATGCGGCCCGGGTGGTAAAAGAGCAGCTCCAAGATATGGGTGATCGTACCCTGATGCTATTGCCTGAAAGATCAGACGAGTTCCTAGATTCCGCAATACTTGCAACAAAGTCAGGTGGTGTGATTCATTATTACTCACACCAGCATGCAGACAAGCGCCAAAATGCAGTGGAACTATCAAAACAACACTATTTGCAAGTAAGTCCTGTCAAGTCTGAGATTCTTGGCGGCAGAATGGTAAGAGCAGTAGGCCCAAGATACTACCAAATGGTAGTCGATGCAAAAATTACAAAATAATTACTTGTCATCAGGCAAGATTGATGATGGTGATGATTTCGTTGTTGCCATCATGTAGCCAATCCACGATATCACACCCAAGATTCCACCTGCAATCATTAGTACTGAGAGCTGCAAGACAATTGGACTCCACTCAGATAACATCAGCAGGTACGCATATACAAAAAATCCCCCGATGCAGGAACAAAATATGAAGATCCCCATCATTTTGCGTCTTGTCATTTAGCTAAACACTTTATCCAAAGTATATGAATCTAGTATGTAAATTCGATGGCCATCAAAAATGCGTCCTCGCCATCCCTATAGTATGCCTTGAGTCTTTGCTTTATGAAAAATCCCAGCTTCTCGTATAATCGGACTGCGTCGGTATTGCTACACCTCACTTCCAAATATAGCTCATCGCATCGTTTTGATTTGATTCCCTCAATGCACTCGTCGATTATCGCCTTGCCCAGACCTTGTCGTCGATACTCTTCTAGTACGGCAACAGATACGACGTGTCCCTTTTTGACAAATCCGAGTTTTTTGAAATTTGAAAATCCATATTCTGTTTTGCACATGATATATCCAACAAGCTTTCCTTTGTGTTCTGCAACCAAGAATGCTTCAGGTAGCTCTGCTAAAAGACTCTCGTAGAAATAATCAGAATAGTGTTCAGGTAGGGTTTTCAGATTTATCTCCATTACAGGTATGAGATCTCCCGGCTCACATCGTCGTATGATGAAATCACCTGTCTGGTTGTTGATTATCTGCATTGTAATGGTATTCTTGTGAAGTCGATATTTAACGTTAAAGTAGAAAATCGTACAAATCAATTAATCCCGACTTGTGGTTTTGCTAAACAATGAGTGAGCCCACGCAAGAGCAGGTTATCTCCATTGTATCATCCATGTTTGAGGTTCAGGCAGTAAACATTACACTTGAGAAAATGGAGTTTGATATAGCAGACGCCGAGTTTAGGGAAAAATTCGTCACATTGGCACAAAAACTAGAGTCAATTGGAA
>JAKAJY010000130.1 GCA_021824845.1 archaeon | reverse complement strand
TGTGCAAAAAGCTGTCTTGTGGATGCAGCATCTTTTGCCACAAAGGCAAAGCAAAGCCTAGATGATCCATTTTCTGCAATATGGATCAAGTGCTCAGCCTATCTTGTTTGTGATGGATTGGTATTGTTAAATGCAAAGCCGCGCAGTCCCACTCACATGCTTGGATTTATTCGCAAGTTTGCAAAAAACAGTAAAAACATAACCTTTTCCGGAATAGAAGAAATCATAGGCCTTGAACGAGCCACACCATCATTATTGGAACGAATGATGAAATCCACAATCGGATTCTCTGATATGACTGAAAATAACAATCATGGTGTGATAATTCAAAAAAAATACGAATACCTAGTAGCAAATTCATTGCTCTCGGATTGCTACTTTTACCTCGGATATCTGAGCAAAAATAACATTATCTCCATACGCGATTCAATCCACAAAAACCCGGCGCTAATTCATATTCTTAAGACTGCACTGGATTTGGAGCATGACCCAACCAAACTAGAACAACAAGCTATACTACTGCACAAAACAGCAAACAATCTGATACACTTGCAAAATTATGCGTGAGGTATTTTTTCAGCACAATCTTGATAACCTTTAAAACCCTCCGAGCGGTCATTAGTTCATGGTAGATCAAGCTTGCGGTTGCGAAGCAGACAGCGGCGATCCAGAATTTCAATGTGATTGCGAAATGCAAGGTCACTGTCTATGCAGCGCCGATTGTAAATGCAAGGCTTCTGTTTGTAAAGAAGCAGTAGCAGAGTTAAGTTAACCTTAACCTACTTTTTGTTTTTATTTTTTAGTTATTCTTAGATGAGTTTTTCGTCTTCAGGATCCAAGCCCCATGACTTTACTAGTTCTTTTTGGAATTTTTCCAGCTGTGGTTCATTTAGTGGATTGCCGCAGTTTTTGTGCGTTGGAACGACTGTCATTCCAGCAAGCTTGAATTCTATTTCAAACATGTGAATTTTGGCGCATTCGCACATTTCTATTTGGCAAACCCAACTGCCTCTATATTTGCTTAGCTCAGCTGAATAACGTTTAACTATCCAAAACCAACTATAATGATCACTTGAAGACAGTTTTAGTTGCATTACTTGCTATTTCACTAATTTCATCCGGATTGGTTCAGGGTGTTAGTGCCCAAGTCCAAGCCGGTGGCGTAAACAAGCCAGGTTCCTGGTTTGTTGGAGAGGGACTCAAAAAAGGAGACCAGTTCAGCTATTCACTATGTCATGTTTACTATAAGGATTGCACAAAATTCCAGATTGACTTTTGGGTGGAAGGTGACCAGCAAGTAGGAAGCGAAACCCAATGGCATCTCCAAACCGTCGTATATGATGGTGGAAAGATCTACAAAGGAACAATCAACCTGGGTAAAATTGCTGCAGAGCCAATTGGTAGCAGCAAGAACATGGTTCCATATGCAGCTGCATTCAAGTCATCTTTATCATGGCTTTCAGCATATGCAACTGGTGACATCAAAGACAGCACTGGAAAGGGCCCAAAGAAATTCTCCCAACCATCATGGGGTAAAATAGGAAACATTGGTGGTGAGCAGATAATTCCAGGATCTGAGGAAAAAATAGCAGTTCCGGATGGAATATTTGATACTGTAAGAATAACATGGAAGACTGGCGGCAAGGTGAACAATGTCTGGATTGTGGACGAATTTCCATTCCCAGTAAAGGCAGACACATACGCACATGTAGCAGAAGGTGTGCCCCCGCAAGAGTATAGATTTGAATTACTAGAATATCAGCAAAACGTAAAGACCAACCCATTTTCAAACATCAAAGGCAGTGATGAAACAATTAAGGACCTAAACTGCCCTGCAATCACTGACCAGTTTGCATTTGCAACAAAGAACACAAACACAAACACCATGATAATTGGTGTAAAGTATTCGCCCCAAAAGCCAAAGCAAGGATGTCCAATGGACATGATAATTGACTTCAAGCGCAAGGTAAATCAAGAAGAATTTGAGAACGAGGTTCACTATGACATACTAGTAATAGAAATGACTGCAGATGGTGCAAAGCCGCTCAGATCACTTGCAAATGAGGACAAGCGAGATGCATTCTTTACTACCGGAGGTCAAGTTCGAACCACAATTGACATCAAGGAATCCGGCAAGACAACCTATGCAATCTATGTTTCTGGAACCGGTCCCGAGGTAGCGCCAGATTCTGCAAAGGCAGGATACATCACATTTGATGTTGATGTACAGCCGGGAACTTCTACCACACCGCCAAAAGACATTCCACCAAAGGGTGAGATTGTGATTCCATCATGGATTAAGAGCAATGCACAGTTCTGGTCAGACGGCAAAATCACCGACAAGGACTTTGTATCTGGAATCCAATATCTGATAAATCAAAAGATAATCAAGATCCCATCAAGCACCACAGCCAGTGCAAAAAGCGACACCATCCCAGCATGGGTAAAGGATGCCGCCAAATTCTGGGCACAGGGACAAACAACCGACAAGGACTTTGTAAATGGAATCCAGTACCTGATAACAAACGGAATCATCAAATTAAAGTCCTAAAAAGTTCTGATATCGTTGGTCCGCAAAATTATATTCATACCATTAGGGATTATGCTAGGTGCTGCGGCAATTGGATTGGCATTTCCGTTTTTGAATGGCGTTCCAGGATCTGAGCAAAACATCATTCCAAGATTTGCAAGCCAGTGGCATCTGGGAAAGGGGTCGGAAGAAAAGCCAATGCTGCAATATTTGGTGAACTATCAAGATTACGAGTTTTTGGCCAAAATACAATTTCTGGAGCAAACAGGTGACACACAACAAGTACACCTTACCATAGATGACAAAAAGACAGGACAGCACATAGAGCAGCAGCTGGAACTGGGCCAAGCCTATGTCTTTATCGGAGTAAATGAGGAGATCAAACCATACGTCCATGTATTGGACAAGACCATCTTTTCGGTTCGAGATACCATTACTGGCTCTAAATATTTGGTCGTTGGCGCAGAATGGGGAACAACATTTGTTGGCAAGTTCACCCCCAAGCTAAAGCTTACAGAATATTCAGACACTCAGTTTGAGTTTGGTACACTCAAGACGTTTTTGATTTCCTACAAAGTAAGTGAGATTGAAAACAAACTTTGGATTGCAGACAATATCCCATTGCCGGTAAAGGCACAATATTACGCCATAGATGGAAGCTTGGACCACTCTTATGAGCTGGTAGTGCTGGGCTGATCCCGGTCGTAAACTTTGGATAATAACCAGTCGCAATAACTGGTTACCTTTTCATCAAATATGCACCAAATGTGCAGCGAGTGCGGCAAGATATCGATTCTCCCACCATCAAATGTAATTCGGACGCCTTCCTTTCCCTCATACATGTAAGCATCATCTATTTGCGCATTACCAAAAATCTCTTTTGCCTTTTCCTTGATGATCTGGCGCTCTATTGGAAAATTCTTTTTTTGCCTGTCAACTATGATGGAGAGATCTCTTTTTCCGTAATAATCAAACTCGTTAATCTTGTTTTCATGCGGAAAGTTCACCAACAGTTGGATATTGTATTTTTTTCCAACTCCGATTCCAATCTCGGTTATTCTGGTGTATGCCATTGCAGGATTTTTTTGCAGTAAGATCATTATTTGTGGCAAATTTGATTTCAGCTGCCCTTGTAGCTCTTTTGTGACGGCGGAAAAGCTCATTCATGGTTTGGTGACACGGTTTCAGTTATATTTTTTCAAAATGGGATTAGTTTTTTACGGACTGGTGTGAACTGAGAATAATGGCAATGCCTGCCGACTATGATGGAATGAGGACCGATGAGGGTTCAGAGCGGGCAAACAGCGTGGATGACTACAAGGTAACCTGCATGACATTCATTGAGGACATATCGAAGGATTACCTTGCATGGGTGGACAGATACCAGCTAGACCCGGAAGAGGACAAAAAAAGGCGAGACAGAATCGCGGCTGTAATCACAAAGAGCAACGAATGGATTGCCAAGGTGGCCCAAACCATCAAGGGAGTTGATGTTGCAATGAATGACGGCATACAGAAAATGGCAGAATCCACTGCAGGACAGCCATTTCAGCTTGGGGCATTTGTGAACAAACAATCTGGCTATACCAGTTCAAAGCCCGGAATCATACCAATCAACATTAAGGCAATCGGCAGAAAAGGACGAAAGGTCAAGATTATAGAACATTACAAAGGACAGCCGTTCCGAGTTGAATCAACCACCAAGGCATTCATCGATGAAACTCAAGTTCCTCGAGAAGAGTTTGATCTGATGGATGTGAATCTGTATTTGGATGCAACACAGGCACAACAACGTGATCTGATATCATTTACTGTTACGGTGGCAGAAATGGAAAACGGATGCGAAACAGAAAAGCGTGGGGTCTCAGCTATTATTCATATCATCTAGTCTTACTTGTAGGACGACTCTTGCCTCTTGGGCTCGCTCCTCTCCTGGATATTTTAGCTCGGAAATCTTCTTTGCAAGAACATGGTCCGTTACCAAAGATGCCGTACCAGAATGTGACTTGTTATCCCACTCTACTCGTACGGTATGATTTGCAAGCGCGTTTTTTAGCCAATCTGAGTCTTCGTTTCTGCGAGAAAAATACACCATGCCATCATATGATACGGCTCGAAGCCAGACCGTGTGCTCCTTTCCTGTCTTTCTGCCCTTTGTGACTAGGGTCGCTCTGAATGCACCTGGCTGCACAAAGTGCGGGTAAAGTCAAGTAATTTAATCCGATTGATTGAAAATTGTAATTTTTGGTTTGAAAAAGCAATTTTGATACCGCATATCATGGCAACACGCCTAGAAGAAATACCAGACAACCTGTGCACAGCAGACACATTCACAGGCAAAAGGGTAGTTGACAGAGAAGGAATCAAGTACGGTGAGGTAAAGCACATTCATATCAATTCCAAGACACTTACTGTCTCGGGGGTTACCATACACCAAGGGTTCCACAAGGATTACTATCTGCCAACAGAATACATCGACCAATTCACAGACGAGACATTACTGCTCTCAAGGTCACCGGTGCGAACAAACGTATCTGTGGTTGACATTGACGGACACAAGCTTGGCAAGATCAAACGACTAGTCAAGGATCCTCAGACCAGCGAGCTCCATTCCATAGAGGTATCTGATGGACTGCTCCACACTCGAATAGTAACAAAATCCGATATTTGGGGAGTAGGAGAAAGCGTAATTCTAAAACTGACAAAAGATCAATTCAAAAACCTACACTAACTTTTTTATTTTGTTTTTAATTTGCAGGCAGCGCACACCGGTATGCCATTTTCCAGTGTGATCTCTACGTTTGATGTGTTGCACGCATGACACAAACCTTTCATGATTCCAAAAAGTTTTTTCCATTTTTTATTTTTTTCGTGCGCATTTTTTGTGATCGCAAAAACCTAGTATTTTATACGGACGCACTTTGGTTTGACTAGTGCATTCAATACAGACAAGGGATCTCAGAAAAATCTACAATTCCGGAACAACCGCAGTAGATGGAATCTCATTTGACGTGAATGAAGGGGAGATCTTTGGGTTTCTGGGCCCAAACGGCGCTGGCAAAAGCACCACAATGATGATACTGACCACACTACTCAAGCCGTCTGGTGGGCAGGCATTTGTTGCGGGTTTTGATGTGTCGTCTCAGCAAAAAAAAGTGCGAGAGAGTATTGGATATGTGCAACAAGACATCACAATTGATGAATACCTCACTGGACGCGAGAACCTACTATTACAAGCAAGACTAAATCACATCCCAAAGGACAAGATAAATCCAAGAATAGATGATCTGCTGAGTTTAGTAGAGCTGGATGACAAATCTGATGATGCAGCAATCACGTATTCTGGTGGAATGCGAAAGAGATTGGAGATAGCTGGTGGGCTGTTACATAGACCAAAGGTCTTGTTCTTGGATGAGCCAACGGTAGGCCTTGACATCCAGACTAGGCAAAAAATCTGGGAGTATATCAAAAAAATACACGATGAATACAAAATGACAATATTTCTGACCACCCACTACATGGAGGAAGCAGACAAGCTATGTGATCGAATTGGCATCATAGACCATGGCAAAATCCAGACAATTGACGCACCGTCCAACCTCAAAAATGCCCTTGGAGGAGGTATAATCTCGCTTACCATAGATGATGTTACTGCAAAGACTGAACTTTTAACAAGAATAAAGCAAATCGAGTTTGTCAAAGATGCAACCATACTGAATGACATCATCACCGTATTTTCATCAAAGGGAACCGAGGTTGCACCAATGATTTTTTCATTGTCTGCCAGCCTTGGTGTGGTGATAAAGTCCATATCAATAACACCGCCCACACTTGATGATGTGTTTTTGTCATATACTGGGCACGACTTACGGGATGACACTACGCGAAAAGCATACGACAGAAGAAAGGAATATCGCAAAATGCAGGGGATCTCATCATGATGCTATATGATACCTACACAGTGTTTTGGCGCGAGCTAAAACGATACAGAAAGTCCCGAAGCGGAATTTTGATCAGACTAATCCAACCTGCAATCTGGATTATCGTAATAGGTCATACATTTGCTGGAACAAAACCACTGATCCAATCGGTTGGATTTGATGGCAGCTATTTGGAGTTCATGGCACCGGGCGTCATAATATTGACGGCAATCTTTACTAGCATTTTTGGCGGCGTCAACACATTATGGGATAGGCGATATGGCTTTATGAACAAGGCATTGGTTTCACCCGCGTCACGTTCATCAATAGCACTTGGCAAGATGCTTGCAATTTCCTTGATTTCTGCAATGCAGTCTGCTTTGATAATTGGAATTGCAATACTGATTGGAGTCAGCTTTTCCAATTATCTGGTAATCATCCCAATAATGGCAATTGTTATCTTGTTTTCACTTGGGTTTTCAGGAATATCGGTGGTGGTGGCTGCAACTGCAAAATCACAAGAGACCTTTTGGGGAATCATAAACTTTCTTGGCATGCCGCTTTTCATGCTCAGCCCAGCATTGTTTCCACTGGAATTATTACCCGACTGGCTTGCGACCATCGCAAGACTAAACCCTGTGACATATACTGTGCTGTTGGTGCGCGGGCTAATGACTGGCGTGACCGAAGGTGTATCGACCGTATTGAGCTTGGGCGTGATTGGCGCATTTGTAATAGCAATGATTGTACTTGCAAGCTATGTCTTTACGCGTGAGGTCAACAAACCCTTCTAAGTGTCAAAAATTGACCTAAACTTCAACTATTCCTAACTTGGCAGATCTTTTGCAAACAAAGCCAACAATGCGTAAATGCAGCTCAAAATAGCTACCCTAGCAGCGTTTTTTGTTTTTACCTTGATATTTTACCAGTCTGCAATGGCAGCAAGTTATCCATATGTTGGCAGCTTTGGCAGCCAAGGCTTGTCAAAAACCGGGGCATTTACCTATCCACAATATGTGGCAGTTGATGATTCCGGAAATGTCTATGTGACTGATCTTGGAAATGCCCGAGTTCAAAAATTCGACAACGATGGCGAGTTTTTGCATTCTTGGGGCTCAAAGGGAACTGGCAAGTCGGAATTTCATTCACCAGCAGGAATTGCAGTTGGCGGAAATTATGTCTATGTTGCAGACCATGATCTAAATGTAATCAAAAAGTTTGATCTAAACGGAAACTTCATCTCGTCTTGGGGAAGCACGGGAACTGAAGCAGGAAAACTAAAGCTACCAAACGGAATCGCAGTATCAAAGGATGACTTTGTCTATGTGGTGGACACGGCAAATGCACGTGTACAAAAATTTGATTCCAGCGGAAAATTTGTCTCAATAATTGGTTCTAGTGGAACTGGCGATGGGAAATTTCTGACTCCGCTTGGAATTGCAGTGGATTCTGATGGAAATATTTTTGTTGCAGATTCTGGAAATAATCGGATACAAAAATTTAACTCAAATGGAGTCTTTCTAGTTTCATATAATGCAGCGTCTGGTGGAATCAAGATATCGCCCGATGGTATCGACATTGATTCCTCAGGAAATATTATCGTAGCCGATGCTGGTGGCAGCAGAATCGTTGTTTTGGACAAAGATGGAAACACCGTTACAAGCTTTGGAAAAGCCGGATCTAGCAATTCACAATTCAAACTACCAAAGGACGTAGCACTAGATTCTGATGGTGATTTATTCGTGGTTGATTCCAGTAATCATAGAATCCAAAAGTTTGGCTCCAAGGACACGCAAAACCCTTCTACTACACAAACTACACAAACCACACAGACCAAAACCCCACAAAAGCCAGTAGCCAATGACCTCAAAAAGCCAACAGTAATCCCACCAAAGGATCTTTATGTTGAGGCGTCCGGAGGTTTGACACGCATATCAATCGGACAGGCAATAGCAAATGATGAAAGTGGAATCAAATCCATAACCAGTAATGCCCCAGAAGAGTTCCCATTAGGAATTACTACAGTAATTTGGACAGCTATAGATAATGCCGGAAATATGGGAATTGCCACTCAGACCGTCACCGTTGGCGATTCGACGCCGCCAGTAATTTCAGGATTAACCGATATCGCACTAGAAACAAATGGTGCCCAAAACACTGCAAACCTTGGCAATCCTACAGTAAATGATCAGGTTGGAGTATTATCCATAACAAACGATGCACCTGAATCATTCCCACTAGGTGAAACAACAGTAACCTGGACCGCAGTCGATGTTGCAAAAAATGAGGCAACCTATACTCAGACAGTAACCGTAATTGACACTAAACCGCCAAAGGTGAGGGCACCTGCAGCAATAACATCGGAGGCAACAAGCCTTGATCAAAATATTGTTGCCCTCGGTGAGCCGTCAATTACAGATAACAGTGAATTATCGTCAATAACAAACGATGCACCAGAGTTTTTCCCACTAGGTGAAACAACAGTAACCTGGGCTGCAATCGATATTGCAGGAAATGTTGGATCCGCAATCCAAAAGGTCACCATAATTGATACCACTGCACCAGTGATCTCAAAAATTGCCGAGCTAAGTGTAGAAGCAATATCCGAAAAACAAAACCCAGTAACCCTAATTGCACCAAACGCAACCGATGTCCAAGCCATATCAATAACAAACGATGCACCAGAGTTTTTCCCACTAGGCCAGACCACAGTAACCTGGACTGCAAAGGATTCCTCTGGGAACAACTCGACAACATCTCAAATCATCTCAATAATTGATACTAGTGCACCGGACTTGATCGTACCTGCAGATATAATACAAGAGGCAACCGGCAAAACCGGAAATATTGTATCACTAGGTGAGCCTACTGCAGCAGACGCAACAGGCGTCTCCTCGATTAGTCACAATGGGCCGTCTGATTATCCGTTTGGCAGCACCATCGTAACTTGGACTGCAACTGACAGCTTTGGCAATTCCGTATCAAAGAACCAAAACGTTACCATAATTGACACTACAAAACCAAACATATCCGTACCATCAGATGTTACATTTGAGGCAACAAACCTTGATCAAAATATCATCACACTGGGTGAGCCAAAGACATCTGATCTAGTCGAAGTCCAATCCATCACCAACGACGCTCCCGAATCGTTCAAGCTAGGTGAGACTGTCGTTACATGGACCGTAACCGATTCTTCTGGCAACACAAATTCGGCAACTCAATTAATCACAGTATTGGATAGTACCGCACCAGTCATTTCAGTTCCTGCAGATATCACATCCGAGGCAACAGGACGTGATGGAACTATCATACCAATTGGAAAAGCAGATGCAACCGATGCAATAGGCATCGATGCCATAACAAACGATGCACCTGAATCATTTCCGCTAGGCCAAACCATCGTAACCTGGACTGCAACCGATACCGTAGGAAACACATCGACTGCAACTCAGAGTATTACCATTACTGATACTACAGCACCAACCATAACCGCACCAGCTGACATTACTCAAGAGGCAACCTCGCCATCTGAGAATAACATCACACTATCATTGCCTATTACAACTGATTCCGTTAGTGATGTTGCCATAACAAACGATGCACTGGAATCATTCCCACTAGGTGAAACAATAGTAACATGGACTGCAACCGACGAGGCAGGAAATTCTG
>JAKAJY010000016.1 GCA_021824845.1 archaeon | reverse complement strand
ATCTAAAACAATTCAAAAAGCCGTTTTTGGGCAGAAGAGTCAGTGCACGCATGAGATCAGTTGGCGTAGTTAACGGTTCTGAATATGCAAAGATACTGGCATCTGATGCGACCGAGCCGACGTTGCTTTTCAAGAGCTTCTCAATCAATGTAACTGAATTTTATCGAGATCTGTTTGTGTGGCAATTAATCTCATCAAAAATAATACCTGAAATAGCAAAAAAACGTACCACACTAAAGGTCTGGAGTGCTGGATGTGCATCTGGTGAGGAGCCATACAGTCTTGCCATCTTACTAAGGGAGGCGTTGGGGCAGAGAGCAAAATTCAGCGTGATTGCAACAGATATCAGTACAGAGGCCGTTGCACGTGCAAAAAATGGACAGTACGTTACCCAAAACATAAAGAATCTCACATCAGATTTGGTCTCAAAATATCTTGTCTCAAATGGGAATGATTCGTATACAGTAAATGATTCCATAAAAGAGGTTGTGACATTTGAGCAGGGAGACATTTTATCATATCCGGTTGATAAAGCAGATCTCATCACATGTAGAAACGTTCTGATATACTATGACAAACCTGCACAAGAACTGATCTTCAAAAGATTTCACAAATCGCTTGTATCTGATGGCTATCTCGTTATTGGCCAAGATGAAACTATGATGGGAGTGGAATCATCAAAGCTGTTCTCATGTGCATTTGCTCGCGAGAGAATTTACAAAAATACAACACCTGAGGTAAGACAACAATGAATAATTTGTCTGTTCACCACAAACACACTCTAGATTATTATTTTATCAAAAATATAACATTCATGAATTTCAAGAAAATTGTATCTCTAACAAGCGTTGAACACAAGGAAGTGTCATTGTAATGTCGACTCAAGTACTGACAGTTGATTCATTTCAGGCAGTAACATTTTGTCTGGTTGGGGTGCAAAAAAAGGAAGACTATGCTATTCCAATTGAACAAGTCCGTGAAATTCGAGCAGTTGAATCTATAACAAACATCCCAAACGCAAAATCCTACATAAAAGGAATAATGAATCTGCGCGGACTGATCATACCCGTAATTGATGTCAAAGAAAAACTAGGCCTTACATCTGAGGGACAAACAAATTCTGCCAAACAGAGAATCCTAGTAATTGAGGTCAATGGTACCCAAACAGGTCTACTAGTCGATGAGGTCGACCAAGTCATGAGAATCCAAACAAAGGACCTTGAATCGGCACCGCAAACTGTTCTGGAATCACACAACTACATCAAAGGAATTGCCAAGCTAAATCACAAACTAGTCGTATTAATTGATGTGGTCAAGCTATTATCTGATTCGAGCGCTGATCTGTCTCAAATAATGGGGGATGGTAAACAGTGAGTACGGCATCATCAAAAATCCTTGTTGTGGATGATGCGTCATTCATGAGAACAGTACTCAAAGACATCATCAAATCAAATGGATTGGCAACTGAAATCATAGAAGCTGGTGATGGAGTGGATGGAGTCAAGGCGTATCAGACCAACAAACCAAACCTAGTCACCATGGATGTAAACATGCCACGAGCAGACGGAATTCAGGCATTGCGAGCTATAATGAAGATCGATCCTACTGCCAAAGTAGTGATGGTGACATCAGTTGAGCAAAAACAAATAGTTCAAGATGCCATGAAGCTTGGCGCGCGAGATTACATCGTAAAGCCATTTGATAAGACAACAGTGGGCCTTGTGCTAAACAAGGTACTCCGACAGAAATAGGAGTCTTAATGCAAACCTTTGCAGTAACACAAGACGATCTTGGGCGTTTATCTGAAATCTTTTCCAAATGTGTTTCTACAAAAACAGTAGAGGCACTAGGAGTGTTACTTGGTGAGCAGATCCAATACAAGATAGGAAAAACAGAGATGCTAGACATCACAGAACTAGATCAGCTCACACCGGCATTTGCAGACACAGAAAATATGTCTGCAGTATATCTAAAACAAACCGGCGACATCAATGTTGGAGTGCTGTATTACATGCCTGAAAAGGACGGCAAAAGATTTGCTGCACGGCTTTTGGGCAAAAAAAGGCTGGACTCGTTTACAAAACTATCCAAATCATCATTATCAGAAACAGGAAACATTCTCTCTGGCTCTTTTTTTAATGCACTGGCAAACGATCAGGGTTGCAACACAAGCGCAGATGTTCCTGGTTTTGCCGTGGATGCATTCATGTCTATTCTGGAGTTTCCCGCAATGGAAATAGGAATAGAAACCCAATCTCTCATTGCATGCACTGCGGAATTTTCCACATTCGGTGGACTAAAACTCAGGATGTTGATGATCCTAGATCCGTTAAATGCAAAAAAATTACTAGAGAAACACTAGTCTCTTTCTGCTAAATACAATAACGCTTGTAATGGATATTGCAAGTATGACAAAAACCAATACTCCAAACTCTGGTACAACCATTATGCTAAATTCCGTTCCTTGGCTGGTTCCTCGAAGATTGTTGAATTGTATTGTGATTGGGCCCTTTTGCGACTCTGAAAAAGTATAATCAACATAGTCACCACCAATTTGTGCATTGGCAGATTTGGCGTGTATTTGTTTGCCACTCTGTAAGATGACAAAGTCATATGTTGTGTTGCGCAATAGCTCCCCAGTCTTGCCGTCCCTGAATGTAAAGATGAATTTGGTGTTCTTGTCTGGCTCTATTACTTCGGGCTCCCATGAAAGGTCTACTTGAAGCGATTCGTCCTTTGTCATTGCAATTACTGGAAAGACTACCTTACTGCCGACCTTTAGGACAAACTTCATGTCTTGAGGATTCTCAACTCCTTTGTCCTTTTGGGCCTGCTTGAGGTATCGTAGTGTGTCCTGTGACAATACAAAATGAACGATTCTTTGGTCTTCTATGGAATAGTCATCAATTGTTATAGATGATTTGAACAGATCTATTCCATTCACTGTGCCTGTGTAGCTAGGTACCAGTAAATCCACAAAGTCTTTTGGAAAATGAACTTCCTCATGGACAACTTCGGTATGTGAGATGTTTTGTTCACTCCAATCAAATGGCATCTCCAGTGTGATGGAGTTTGTATCTGGGGAATAATCAAAGCTGGAGATCTTGTCATAGTATGATTTTACATCAAATCTTACAGGGTTTCCATTTTTATCTTGTTTGTCGTATCCGTGGTTTGTTATTGAGGTGATATATGTGGAAAAGCCCTGGTTTTGCATCGTTTCCGAGTCTATGCTTTTTATTTCGACCTCAAAGCGATACAGGCCTCCAGTATTTAGGATAGGACCTGTGATTTCTAGTGGATTTGATTCTGTTTCATACCACGCATCAAATGTTTGCTCTTGTTGTCCTGAGATCTGTATTTGTCCTTCTATGTTTGGATTTACATCAATCCGCAGGACTCCATTTGTGGTACCAAAATATTCTCTAAAAACCTGAGTGTCTTCATGATACAGTGCAATTAACAATATGGCATCCACATTTTGGGTTGTCAGCGAATCGGTAATTGTCATGGTAATTTGTTTTTGTGCAGCCTCTGAGAACTCGGTTGGGCTTATCTGCGTGGTTATGGACAGCTTTTTATCATCAGCGTTTAGCTTTATGGTTTCAAGGCCTAGACCATGGCCATATACTGAGCTAATCGGAATTAGCAATACCAATGCCAATAAAAAATAAAAACCCCTCATAGCGTTACTAGCTTTACATTATCCATTTTCTTGTTTATCTTGAAATTTTTTGTAATTGCGTTGATTCGTTCCGCCTCCCCATCTAACATGAATAGTTCCACACACTTGTTGCCATGAATCTTGCTGTGCAGATGAGTAATTATCAGATCCTCAAAGCTGTGCTTGATTCCAGCAATCATGTCATCAAATTCGTCATTATGAACGACAAGCAAGATGGCGTGTAAATCACCGGAAATTTCGGTCTTTTGTTTTTCCTCAGAGACAAAATTTCGAATTCCTGCACGTATTGCCTCTGATCTGCCGGCAAAGCCCATGGACTTTTGTAGCTTGTCCAACTCTGAGAGAAGCTCGTCATTTAATGAAATTGAGACAATTGGCATGAGGGGATAATTATTAAATTTTTTATAAACATAGTCATTAAAGTTATTAACATTTTATACACTTATTAATAATTCTACGCCTGCAGCAAACATGAAGAGATCTGTTCTTGGAGCAATTGGTGGAGGACTAGCTGCAATCATTATTGGAATTATCATACTTGCACAATCTGGACCCTCACCCACACCAACGGAATTTCCTAGCCAAGAAACCATGATGCCACAACAGCAGCCCTCTAAGGTCAAAATAATTGCGTCATTTTATCCTCTGTACGAGTTCTCAAAGAATATTGCCGGTGAGAAGGCCGAAGTTTCTGTATTTACCCCAATAGGAATCGAGCCACATGACTGGGAGCCAAGCACAGGTGATCTCATAGCACTAAAGGAATCTAATGTGTTCGTGTACAACGGTGGTGGCATGGAGCCATTTGTGGATAAGATAATTGATTCTGGAGAATATTCCAATGTTCTTTTTGTTGAAACCACGCATGGATTTGATTTGATCACAAGTGATCATGATGAATCGGATCATGAAGAGCATGACTCTGTGTATGATCCGCACATATGGCTTGATCCAATGTTGGCAAAGGAACAAGTCATGCTGATAAAAGACGCATTACTCAAAGTTGATGCAGACAATGCACAATATTATGAGGATAATGCAAATACATATTCCATAAAACTTGATGAGCTTGATTCCAAAATAAGAACAGAACTATCAAATTGCAAAAAAAACACAATCGTTCCATTCCATAATGCATTTACATATTTTGGTAATCGGTATGGCATAGAGATTCATTCACTGTCTGGCATAGTGCCGGAGTCTGAGGCAACCGCAAGCGAACTAAAGGAATTGATTGACTATATCAAAGAAAATCAGGTCAATGTTGTGTTTGCAGAAGAATTGGTTGATCCAAAACTAGCTCAGGTATTGGCAGATGAGGCAGGAGCGCAGATCTTACTACTCAGTCCATTGGAAGGAGTGTCACAGGACGAGCTTGCAGCAGGCACATCATATATTGCTAAAATGGAAGAAAATCTGAAAAACATCAAAATAGCCTTGGAGTGCGCATGAAAGCACTCGAAGTAGCTGATGTATCAATA
Source organism: archaeon (assembly GCA_021824845.1). Taxonomy (GTDB): domain Archaea; phylum Thermoproteota; class Nitrososphaeria; order Nitrososphaerales; family Nitrosopumilaceae; genus Nitrosotenuis. The sequence goes on along the minus strand of JAKAJY010000016.1, from coordinate 4,984 downwards.
TCGTATAATGGCAGCCTTGCTATTGACAAGGTAAGCTTTGATGTGAATGAAGGCGATCTACTGGGAATAGTCGGCCCAAACGGCGCTGGCAAGACTACTCTATTTCGTGCAATTTTGGGCCTGCAAGGATATACCGGTGTTATCAGGCTGTTTGGTTATGAGGCGAAAAAATACTATCCACTATTACCACTAATCGGATATGTCTCACAAAAGGTAAACTTTGAGCCAAACTTTCCTGCAACAGTATCTGAGGTGGTTGCAATGGGCCTGCTTTCTGAGAAAAAGCTGGACAAGATCTCAACACTATTGCAAAAAAATGGCTATTCTTGGAATCGAGTATACAGCAAGCTGGACAAAAACAGTGAAAAGGTCCTAGAAGCACTAAAGACAGTAAATCTTGACTCACTAAAGGACAGAAGAATAGGCCAGCTATCGGGAGGTGAGCTGCAACGAGTCTTTATTGCAAAAGCCTTGGTTAAGGATCCAATCCTGATGATTCTGGATGAGCCGGTAACCGGAGTTGATGTTGACACCCAGACCAAATTCTATAATGTGATTAAGAAAATCAACGAGGAAAACAAAATAACAATAGTGTGGTCATCGCATGATCTGGAAGCAATTGCCAAGCTTGCAAACAGGGTTGCATGCATGAACCGGCAACTATTTTTCCATGGACAAAAAGAAGAATTCTTCTCAAACAAGGACTTGCTCAAGACATACACGGAATCTGCAATGCAGATGCACATGCATCATCATTAAACCATGGTACTAGAGATCTTTGGCTATGCATTCATGCAAAAGGGACTCATTGCAGGCGCAGCCATTGCAGTAATCTGCTCTCTGATGGGAACATTCTTGGTATTACGAAGATATTCGCTTTTTGGCGATGCACTATCACACATGGCATTTGGAGGAATTTCCGTTGGACTATTCACTGGGGTTTATCCGCTGTGGACTGCATATGTGGTTTCTATTTTGGGCGCGCTAGGCATGACAAAGCTTCGAAAAAGTACCAAAATATCAGGTGATGCTGCAATTGCGGTATTGTTGGTGTCTGGTTTTGGTGTTGGAGTATTGTTGATTTCCGCAACAGGTGGATTTTCAGTTGATCTGTTTAGCTTTTTGTTTGGCAGCATATTGTTGATCAGCAATGAGGACACAATGCTGATTCTGGCAATCAGTGCTGGTGTTATAACATCTCTGGTAGTATTGCGTAAACCTTTGTTACATTTTACATTTGATGAAGAACAGGCAAAGGTCGGAGGCCTAAACGTTGACAGACTGAACTATGTTTTTGTGATAATTGCCGGAGTCACAGTGATCACATCAATGAGACTGGTTGGAATTTTGCTAATATCTGCTTTAATTGTTTTACCAAACATTACTAGCATGTTATTTGGAAAAGGATTCAAGCATACTGTTTTGATATCGATGTCGATCGCTATCTTTTCTGTAGTGTTTGGAATTGTTTTGTCGTATTATCTGGACTTGGCGCCGTCTGGAACTATAGTGATGCTCTCAGTTGCTATTCTAGTTGGCACACTGACAGCAAAATATCTTGGCGTGATTGGCAAAACACCAATTCTCAAAACTATCTAGTAAAGTGAGCAAACGAGTTTCGTTTCTCGTCATATTCTGATTCTAGTTTTTTTAGTTTGAACTTTAGGTCGTCATATTCCAGCTGACACTGACGTTTTTTGGCGTTTACTTCATCAAACCCTTCTTCCAGCTTTTGGATTTTGTCGCGGAGCTGGCTCATCTCTGATTTTAGCGAATCTCGCTCTGGTTTTAGATATGCCAAAATGTCTCGAACATCTTGCATTTCTTGCAGGGCTACTCTTTTTTGCTCATAGTCAGAGTCTGCCTTCTTTATCTTTGATTTTAAATCCGATAATTCTTGCTCGAGAGATTCCTTTTCCAGCTTTAGATGAGTTACTATTGCCTTGAATTCTCCAAGTTTTTCCTTTTCTTGCTGTTTTTGTTCAATGTCTGATTCTGCCTTTTTGATTCTAGAGTGAATTTGTTCCAGTTCTGCTTGGAGAGTTTCTTTTTCTACCTGCAATGATGATACAGAAAATCGTACATCTTCCAAGTTTTCGCTTGCTTGCTTACGTTCTTGGTATTCTTTTTCGATTGTTTTTGTTTTTGTTCGCAACTCGTCAATTTCTAACTTTAGTGCCTGCTTGTCCAGCTTTAGATATTCTACAATTGATCTTGCATCTTGAATCTCTTTTAGGGCTGCTTGTTTTTCATCGTATTCCTTTTTTGCCTGCATAATTTTTTGCTCCAGTTCTTTGAGCTCTTGTTTTGGTTCTTTGTTTTGATTCTCCAATCTTTTTACTTCTAGCTGTAAGGTCTTCTTTTTGGATTCAAATTCTTTGATGACCTCATTCAGATCATCAAGCTGATCTCTTTGTGTTAACCTTTGTTCATAGTCAATTTCGGCCTTTTTTATCTTCCAGCGTAACTCTAAGAGTTTTTTTTCGCCGTCTCTTAGCTCATTTTGCTGTATTTCAGATAGTCTGGCAAAGTCTTGGCCTTGCATGGAGTTGAAGCTGATCAAATCCTGATCCGTGGTTGCTGCCTCAAACTCGCTCATATTTTGAGTCTCTGCGATGTTGTCAAGCTGAGTTAGTACAGAATCGTTGATTGGATTAAAGCTAGGAATTGATTGTTGTCTCACTTCATTCAGCTTTTCTCTGAACTGTGATATTTCGGATTCTTTTTGTTTTATGGTATTTTTGAATTGTTGAAGCTCTTCTCGAATTGAGCTTGCATCGGATTGTAAATCTGATATATTTGATTGGGCATATTTGTTTATCATTTCTGCAATTTTTTCTTCGTTTTGTGTTGATTCTTCTTTTTCTGGTGATGCAACATCTACTCCTTGATAGCTGCAAATTCCGGAATCATTACACAATGGATTTGAGATGAGTAGATTTTTTATTTTGTTTACGCGCTCTAGACCTTCCTTCATTGACGACACTAGCTTTGCAGTCTCGCTTACATCGTCTGTCATGGAAGCAATTGATTTCGTACTTTCCTCAAAGATCTGTCCTGCCTTTGGTGCTGTTTGGGTTTGGTCTGAGGAAACAGTTTCCGCCTTTTCTGGTTCTGCTGGTGCTGGGTTGGTCTCTTCAGTGGATCCTTTTTCCTTTAGTCTGCTTGCAAAGTAGCCAGACCCCTTTTTGGGCTGGTTATCTCCGGTACTGTGCATGTAGAAAAACTAGGCAAAGTGGAATAATACCACGTTGTAGTTCAAAAAGAACAAACTAGTCTATCAGAGAATCTATCCTGCGTTTGTCTTTGATGCTTTTTACAAAAAACAGTGAGGTCGCTATTATTCCAGCAGAAATCAGTGGTGAGGCAAGCTCGAAATATCTTATTTCTACTTCTGATTGTGTTGTGGTATTCATATGTGGAACCTCTGATATGGAGACATGGCCAAGTTTGTTCTGGCGTTGCTCTACAAACCAAATGTCATTGTTTTTGTCATTTAACAAAAATTGTGTAAATGTTGTCTGTGATGGTATGTTTAGTTCTGCAAACTCATCCCTTTGCGGATCATATATGCCAAGCCTGTCTGTTGTGTGCTGTGCAATCCAAATATTTCCAAATTTGTCATGGGCCAGTGCAAATGGCAACGAATTTGGATCAGTCACAGTCACCACATTGCTAAACGTTTCTAGATATGGATTGAATCTGACTACGCGAAGAGCAGTATGCTCTGATATCAGCAGAGTTCCGTCTTTGTCAAATAGTAAAAAGAACGGCTCCTTTAGCGGTTCTGCTGGAGAAAATTCTCGTATTTTGTCAGTGCTTGGATCAATTACTCCAATTTTTCCTCCTTGTGACTCTGCAAACCAGATCATTCCGTTTTGATCACGAGTCAATGCTACTGGGCCTGCAGGGCTTGTCGGGATTTTGTGTGCTGTGAACTGTTCTGATACTATGTCGTATTTTAGTAGCATGTGCTGGTCTACCAGCGCAATCCAGACGTTTCCATCATTGTCTGTTTCAAGCGATATTGGAATCGATTTTATTGGCAATGGGATAATGGTAAATTGTTCTGACTCGATGTCAAAATAACCTATTTTTCCTTCTGGCGTATCGGTAAACCAGATTCTATTGTCGTCCAGCTTCAAAAAGACTGTTGTCTTTCCCTCAAACTGATATGGAGTGAACTGTTTTTCCGATATGGAAAACTTCCACAGCTTTGGTTTTGATGAATCGCTAATCCAAATATTATCTCCATCATACACGGGATAAAGCGGTGCAGCGTCTTCTGGTAGGGTATATTCAGTAATGTCTGTTTTCAGCTCAAATAGTCGTGGCTTGACCACAACAGGAAAGCTAATACTCTCATTCGGGTTGTTGCTTCTTTGCGCATCAATTTCTATGTTCCATACACCAGAAAAGCCAAATGTTGTCTCTCCCCTGTAGGTACTACCTGTTTTTTCAAGCGGAATTGCTATTGGCGAGATATTTTTTTGTGGATTTGAGACCTTGGCACCCAGCTCAGATAGGTCATCAAGTGACTTTCCATTAGAATCTAAAACTGAAATGGAGATTGTGTTTGCACCACTCTTTAGCGGGGTGATGTCTACTGCAAATCTGAGACTTTCTGAGAATGCAAATGTGTTGAATTCATCTGAGATTTGCGATCTTGTCTCTTCACCTTGGCTTGTTGGTAAAGACGAATTTGCCAGCAATGCCACAACACCAATCAATATGATTCCCAAAACTGCCTCTGTTCTTAGTGATCTTGTAATTTTTTGATACACTGGTGATCCTGGAGATTTTTCCGCAGGCCTCTGAATTCTGAATTGATTGTATCCTCCTAATGCCACCATTGCAGAGCCGATTGCTATTTTTGCAATGATCATCCATCCGTAATATGACTGGCTCAACAAGATAACATCATCTTCTAAGAGCCACAACAGTGTCGGCCCCGTGATTATTACAATACCTAACGATACTATAA
>JAKAJY010000096.1 GCA_021824845.1 archaeon | reverse complement strand
ATAGACTATGAAACTCCAAAACCAAAAAACGTAGTTGAGCAGATTGGAAGTTTTTTTGCTGGAATCTTTGGTTTTTTAAAATAACATAAATTAATCAAGTATGTTTGTGCGCAAAAAACTGTGTGTTCATTTTAAAATCATAATACATTATAGATTCGAGTTGTGAACCTCATACATGGAGCAAACATGCAAGAACTGCGGCGCACCATTAACGAACGCAGCACCAGACGCAAAATATTGCTCAATAGAGTGCACGTATAGTTTGCCGAATTTCAAGCGAGAGGCAGTCTTCCCATAAGGCGATCTTGGAAATTTTTTATACTTTATTGGTATAATAGAGTGACTTGAAATTCTTAACTCGGAACAACAACACGTGTGAGTTTTGTAAGGCAAAGCTTGCAAGCTATGAAGAATTAATTAATCATGCAAGACGTGAGCATCATCGAACCATTGTAAAATGTTCGGGTTGTGGAAAAGAATTCATCCATGAGAAAGACAGACTGCATCACCAAAGGGAAGAACAGGAACGTAAGGTAAAGAATCGTTATCGGTGATTTTCTTTTGATTGTTTTGGCCAGTATTTTACGAATATCTCTAGTACGATTTTTCTTGCCGGCTCAAAGTCCTTTCTGAAGTTTTTCCCTTTTTCTGTTACGTGTAGTTTTTCGTCAAGAAAACCAGCCTTTTGCATTTTTTTACTAGTCGTAGCATTCTTTCATATTCTAGATTGGCACTAATTTGGATCTTTGTTTGTGATTTGGTGCCGTGTTTTAAAATAGCATCAATAATATCAGAATAGATTGCAAGCTCTGGTCTTCGCATCTTTAGTGTGGTTTCATATTGTCGAAGATCATACATCGATTAATTACGCATTTGTGATATATGGTGTTTCCTAACCTAGGTTAGTCGAGTTTTTAACCACTAGATCGGATTTGCAAAACATGACGATACGACGAGTCACAATTGTGCTAAAACCAGAAAACGAAACAAAGCTGCGAAAAATTCAGGCAGAATTAATCCGCAAGACAAACAAGGGCAAGAGCTTTTCCGAGATAATCAATTGTATAATTGCAGAAGGCCTCAAGCATCCTAGTTCGTGTGATGAATAATTTTTCTTAATCGTTTGTGTTTATCTGAATTAGCGGGGTAAGCTGGTTAACATAGATAATTCCATTATCTGCAGGATTTGCACCAGAGATTGCCTCTAAAATTATGTCTTTTTCAGAGTTTTTGCAGACAATTTCTATTTTTGATCTTGGAGCACAAAAAGATGGCCTAAATGATTCATCATCAGAGTCCATATCATGGATGGAAAAATTAGAGATTCCTGCCTGTTCTAGTCTTGCCTTTATTTGTGCAAGATTTGTGTTGCGAACTACGGTATCGATTCTTAGCAATCCACTTTTTGATGAATTTAGGTATAAAAAATGTCGATGGCCCGATACGGACACATGCATAATTGCCTATAATCAGGAATGTATGATTCGTGAAATTTAGGAATGGTCTTTTTCTTTTTCAGCTTCTTCGGTTTTTGCCTTGTCTCTGACGCTTTTCATTACACAAAATTTGCGTAGAGTATTCATTAGTCCCATGTTAGTTGTGTCGATTTTGGTTAATTTTAACTAAGATGTGGTGATTTGTGAGCAAATTGTGAGATTTTGTTATTTTGGTGAAAATTGTCACAAGATAAAATAAAGATGGTTTGTCTGCAGGTTTTGTGCCCTACATATTCTGCCCAAAATGCGGCTCACAGATGGAAATTCGAGACATCACGGATGATTCCGGAGCAGACAGAAAGGAATTGTATTGCACTAAATGCGACTTTACGAAATTATACGGAAGCTAACTCTACCAATCTTGGATTTCCCTTTTTACCAAACATCGTCTACTTCGTCTAGTTCCTTGTAGTCGATTGGCTGATCCTTTCGGATTATCTTTAGTCTAGAAATGTCCCTATCAAACAACAGATCCGCAGTCCAATCAAGCAAGATTCTTAGTCTTTTGTTCAGCTTGGGAATCTTTCTAAGATATACGGTTCTCCAGATGCACCAGGCCAGAAATCCATGAATGTTCAGGCCGGAAATCGAAGCAATCGCAGTTCTTTTTCCAATGATTGCCATTTGTCCCTTTGATACAAAGTCGATCTTCTTTTTCTCCCTTCCATGCATCTCTGCAAAAATATTGTACGCCGCAGTCTTTGCTTGGCCTTCCGCGTTTTGTGCAGTGGGCGGATATGGTTTCTTTGTGGTGGGATCTATTGCCAGACTGCAATCACCTATCACATACACACCAGGAAATGCAGGCACCTCCAAGTTTTCGCTGACAATTACCTTGCCCTTGTCGGTCTTGAACATGGAATTTTTGATAGTATCAACCGGAGTAACACCGGCAGTCCAGATCAAAGTCTTGGTTTCAATTGCATCCATTTCCGGTATCTTGACTGGGTTTTTTGCAGGATCTACTGCGTCTTTTACTATTACCTCTGAGCCATCAAATGTAACGACCATCGTGTTTAGTCTGATCTCAATTCCCCTCTGAATCAGCTTGTCCTTTGTAAATGATGCAAGCTTTTCAGAGAATCCAGGTAGAACTATTGGCAGTGCCTCTAGTATGATCACCTTGATGTCTTTTTCCGAAATGTTCGGATAGTGTTTTTTTGCATCAAGCAAAAAGTCATGAATCTCACCAGCTGTTTCAATTCCCGCAAATCCACCGCCCACTACAACAAATGTCAAGAGCGACTGCTTTAGTATTGGATCGGTCTCATTGTCTGCCTGCTCTAGCATATCTATGATTCTGTTTCGCAGAACAACTGCATCATTTAGCGTCTTCATGGTATAGGCATGGTTCTCTACTGTCTGGTTGCCAAAGAAATTGGTCTGACTGCCCAGTGCCACCACCAGGTAATCATATTCTAGTGAGGTTCCTCTTTTTTCGTTGGTGCCATACAGGGTGATTCGCTTGCCGTATGGGTCTATGTTTTTGATTTTTCCTTCATGGAATGAGGCCTTTTTGATTATAGTTCTAATTGGTATGACGATATGTCTTGTTTCGATCATTGCAGATGCTACTTGGGGAAGCATCGGCGTAAACAGCAGGAAATTGTCCTCTGATACCAGATCGATTTGGACCTGTGAGTCGCGCTTGAAATAAGACTCTAGCTTTCGTGTACATTCCACTCCGGCAAATCCCCCACCCAATACGAGAATCCTTTTGCGCGTCACTAGACTACTGCGGAATGAGTCGATATAATGGTTGATTACCTAGATTCAGGATGGTTTTTGTGAATTTTGAGTCCCGAGTTAAAGTAAAATATCGCAAAAACACGCACAAAACTAGATGAAAAAAGAATATGTCGTGGTACGAATTGACGCATCACCTGATGGCGCCCCATATGTCGTAGTATCACTACAGGCAACAAAGGATTTCAAGGAAAGCCAAGGATTCCCACAATCTCCATACGGCGGAGGTCCTGGTGTTATGGGCTTTACAAACATGGATGATATGATGAAATCACTAAACAAGATGCTTGGCGGCGGAATGGGAATGATGGCAGGCGGCGGAATGACTAGCATGAAGCTAGACATGAGAGAATACAAGGAACTTGGATTATCAGTTGGAGACAAGGTCTACTTGGAAATATCCAAGGCCGAGGTTTCCGGAATTTAGTTATCTAGAGATCTCTGCTCGCAGAATTTCATATGCTCTTGACGCATCTTCTTCCCGCAGAACCAGTATGATATCATCCTGTGAGAAAAAGGCGTTCTGGAGTTCTATGCCATTGTTGTGAAGAATTTCTGCCACATAAGATACAGAATCTGATCTGTTCTGCGTTTGGGGAATTCTAATCTTGATTTTTGCAAGGCCTGTGCTAAAGAAATTCTTGGATGATGGGAACGACTCGAACATTTTCCTAATGTCCAAAAGATCCTCTGTCAAGACCCGGAACGTAGAGTCTGCCATTCTGAAAAATTCGTAATCAGAATCATATTGCTCAAACTTGTTCAATAATGATGCGGCCTCTTTTTTGTCCATGTCATTGGTGGAAAATTTTATGTCCAAAATTCCATCAGTCAATGATAGTCGAGCGTTTTTCAAAACAGATTCGGACTTGATCTCTTCTTTTTCTGCAAACGAATCCGCATAGCGCTTTATTGCTACCACTATGGTATTGAGATTGACCGGATTGCCAAGCTGTCTCTCCACATCGGGCTGAATCTTTACAGCAAGAGCAGTATAGTTAATGACATCCATCTTCATGCAGTCGTAAATTGATCTGTTGTGGGTGATGATTTCACGCACAGCTTCAGGAACGGACAAGTTGCTTGTACGCATGCTATTGGTATGTGATGTAATATATAAGAGTCTTATGTCATGTATTGTACAAAACATACAAATATTTATATAATGTCATAGCTATTACATTCTCATAGGTGTTATGACAAATGTTCTTTGACGAAGAATTTGACAGGATGTTTCAGAGAATGTCAAGATCCTTCATGGATTTTGACGATGTCTTTGAGAATGTCAACAAAGATGGCAAGTCATACGGACCATTCTATTACGGTTATTCAATGACCGTTGGCCCAGACGGCAAGCCACACATACAGGAATACGGAAATGTCAAACCAGGTTTGCTCCCAACCGCAGAAACCAGAGAGCCATTCATTGACACCATCATTGATGAAAAAGAAAATCTGCTCAAGCTAGTTGCAGAAATGCCTGGAGTTGAGAAGAGCGACATCAAGGTGGTAGTCGAAGGAAACGTAGTGAATGTCGACGCAGAGCGTGGCAACAAAAAATACCACGGACGAGTACCAATCAAAAGAAAGGTAGACGCAGACTCTGTCAAGGCAAGCTACACAAACGGAATTCTGGAAGTACAATTCAAGCTAAAAGGCGAGGACAAGCCAAAAGGCAAGACCGTGGAGGTAAATTAATCCTCCCTTTTTTATGGTGATTATATGAGTGAAATAATACTAAAAATCGACGAGACTGCGCAGCGCCATGTTGGAAAGGGCATAGCAGTAATTGATCCCAAGGTAGTAAAGGAAAACAAGTGGCAGACAGGCCAAATTCTGGAAATATCTGCAAACAAAAAATCCCATGTTAAAGTTTGGCCAGGACCATCAGATGATTATGGTTCCGGAATTATTCGAATCGACGGATTAACTAGACATAATATCGGTGCAGGAATTGGAGAAAAGGCCACATTAAAAACAGTAAATGCAGCAGAAGCAGAATCAGTCACACTATCCCCGATTGAGAAAATATCATTAGAAGGACTACAGGAATACATGTTCGCATTGTATGAGGGCCATGTCTTTACGACAGGTGACACTATTATAGTGAACACGTCTTTGGGCGGTAAAACCCAACTCGTTGTTACAGCCACATCCCCAGCCAAACCTGTAATTGTGAGCCCAAAGACCGTGTTCAAATTAGGCTCAATGACCAAAGCAGTGGATAACTCTATTCCAAGAATAACATATGACGACTTGGGCGGCCTCAAAAAAGAGGTCCAAAAGATACGCGAAATGGTCGAGTTACCAATGCGCCACCCAGAGCTATTCGAAAAGCTAGGCGTAGAGGCACCAAAAGGCGTGCTTTTGTATGGCCCTCCAGGAACCGGAAAAACCCTACTGGCAAAGGCAGTGGCTGGTGAAACAAACTCGCACTTTACAGCAATTTCAGGACCAGAAATAATGGGCAAATACTATGGAGAGTCAGAAGAACGATTACGAGAGATATTCAAGCAGGCAGAGGAAAACACGCCAAGCATAGTATTCATCGATGAGATTGATTCCATTGCGCCAAAACGAGACGAGGTTACAGGCGAGGTGGAAAAGCGAATCGTATCACAACTGCTCACCTTAATGGATGGAATGAAGGTCAGAGGTAAGGTCGTAGTTATTGCTGCAACCAATCGACCAGATTCCATTGATCCTGCACTGAGAAGGCCAGGACGATTTGATCGAGAAATCGAGATAGGAATTCCAGATCAGGAAGGAAGAATGGAGATTTTACAAATCCACACCAGAGGAATGCCAGTAGATGAGAAAATTGATCTGAAACAATTTGCCAAGGTGACCCACGGATTTGTCGGAGCAGATCTAGAATCACTATCAAAAGAGGCTGCGATGCGCTCATTGCGAAGAATCCTGCCAGACATTGATCTACAACAAGAAAAGATCTCATCTGAGATATTGCAAAAAATCAAGATAAGCGAGGATGATTTCAAAGAAGCACTAAAAGAAGTAAGGCCTTCTGCATTACGCGAGGTCCTAGTCCAAGTACCAAATGTAACTTGGGATGATGTCGGTGGATTGGATTCGCTAAAAGAAGAGCTCAAAGAGGCAATCGAGTGGCCGCTCAAACACAAGGACGCATTCCAATATGTCGATGTAACATCACCAAAGGGAATTCTACTGTATGGCCCTCCAGGAACCGGAAAAACCTTGATCGCAAAGGCACTAGCAAAGATGACGGAATCCAACTTTATCTCAATCAAGGGACCAGAACTACTATCAAAGTGGGTAGGTGAGTCAGAAAAAGGAGTGCGAGAGATATTCCGAAAAGCAAGACAAGCTGCACCATGCATCATATTCTTTGATGAAATCGATGCGCTAGTTCCAAGAAGGAGTGGTGGGGACTCGTCACATGTATCGGAAAATGTTGTATCACAAATCCTAACGGAAATTGACGGACTAGAAGAGCTAAACGATGTTCTAATAATTGGCGCCACAAACAGACTCGATATTGTAGATGAGGCGCTGCTCAGACCGGGCAGGTTCGATAGGGTAATCGAAGTACCAAAACCGGACGCAAAGGGCAGAAAGCATATACTGGAAATTCACACCAAGAAAAAGCCGCTGGACAGTACAGTCGATTTATCAAAACTGGTAGAGATAACTGACGGATATAGTGGAGCCGAGCTTGCGGCAATATGCAACAGAGCGGCAATTACAGCACTAAGACGACACGTCAGCGGTCAGACCAAGTCACTTAAAGAAATCAAAATAACACAGCAAGATTTGGTCGATGCGACAACCAAGGTAAAGGCAAAGTCCACTCTTCCGGCAATTGCCTAGGAAAATAATTTTTTAATATTTCCTACCTCAATTTTTATCCAATCGCAAAACATTTCCCACATTTGATCTGTAGTATGCGGCCACTGGAAAAAAGTAAATGTCACGCCACAAGAATCATTCGAAAATGAAATGACTCGCATGTATGCAGGACTCAACTCGGATTGGGTAGGTCCTGCAAAAATATCAATTACGCCGGTCTTTCTATCGGAATCAATTCGCACGAACATGTCTCCAAACGGTGTTACTGCTTTGGTGTGATCATTTTCCGTCTTGATGGATTGGACAAATTTAGTGCTCCACTTTGGCATATTATCAAAATTTGATAGAAAATCAAATACCACATCGAACGGTTTTGGTACAACGCAGGATTCCGTGACTGATTTCATGTACAGTATCCACTAGAATGAAACTAGTAAAAAGAAATTATGATGACTGAGCTTAATCGATAAGTTCAGTCCAGCCCTTAACGAAGACTGAGTTTTTGTATAGAGGAACTGGTTGACCTACTGTGAAGTCCATTGGTCTCATCCAGAAGATTGCCTTTGTTGGGCAAACGCCAATGCATGCTCCATCGGAGATGCATCTCTCTGGGTAAAAGACAAATGCCTTACCTCTTTTCCAGCCTTCGACTGGTTTTACTCTGAGTACATCTGGTCCCAGTGTTGTGCAGATTTCAACGCATAGTGCGCATCCAATGCACATCTGTTCACCAATGTCTGGTAAAATTGCTACTGGCATTTTAATCGAAGTTCCTACCTTTAAGATCTTAATATAATTTCCCTAAAAAGTTCGAATTATAACGGCGTTAGATGATTTTTAACGCTGTTATAATTTTTGATCGCAACTACACCAAATCCAGATCGTCAAGTGGTGTGGTAGATTTCACAGAATTGTCGTGATTCAGTGATAAGAGATTTAGTGATTCGTCTTTCTTTCGCACCGCAAGAAAACTCATTTGTTTTATTTGTACGACATGTCTTCCAATTCCCGGCAAGATCCATCCTTCGTCTTTTTTGAATTTTGCAGTGCTGCCAACCAGTATGACCGAGTCTGCTTTTTTTGCAGCACTGGACAATAACACCAGAATGCTGTTGATGATTCTGCCCGAGTCTTTTTGATCAACCATGCTTGCAAAGAACCCATTTAGAGAATCAATCAGAACCAGATACTTTTTTTGCGATATTTTGTTCATAGTTTGGACGATATGGTCACGCCAGTCTTCCTTTGGTGCTAGTAATTCCAGATTTTCATTATATGGCAGGATGTTTGCGGCCAAATATCCGCTGTACAGCAAATCAAAGTCAAGATAAACCACTGGAACATCGACCAGCTGAGCAATCTTGTGGAAAAAATAGGTCTTGCTTATTGCGTCCTCAAATGATATGGAACCAAGGTTTTGCTCAAAGATTATTTTTTGGATTTTTTCCAGACTGGCAGAATGTTGGTTTTTATGCAACAGATAGGATCTGCCTGTGTGATATAATAATGAATTTAGACAAGGATTTGGTTGCCAGCTCTTTTGCAAGCTCGGAGAGGACCTATCTTAATAATGCCTCATCTTCTTTGATTCCCATCTCTACAATTCGCGTGATGACGGATTTTACTATGAGGTATAATGACTTGGGTCCAGACTCGCTTGATTTTACCTCCTTGCTATCACAAAAATCAATTGAGCTAAGACAGACCATCTCCAAGTTGGTAAAATGCAGACCAGAGGAGGTAGTACTAACATCAAGTGTCACCGAAGGAATCAACGCGGTTGCCAGCGGCATCATGCTGCCAAAGGACTCGAATTTTGTAATCCGCGGAACCACACACGAGCACCATTCCAATTATTATCCATGGTTGAGACTAGGCAAAAGATCCGAGCTCCGCTCCATACCGCATGATATCAACGGATTCTTTGAAATTTCAGAGTTGGAAAAGAAACTAGACCGAAACACAAAGTTAGTAGCTTTGAGCCATGGCTTGTACAATACCGGCGCCATACTGCCAATCCAAGAGATAGGAAAGATTCTCAATGAGCGAGGTGTACCGTTCTTTTTGGATGCAGCCCAAACAATAGGATGTGCAGGCGAGTTTGACTTTGCAAAGTCTGGCGCTGACTTTGTTGCGTTCAATGGCTACAAGTGGCTTTGCGGCCCAATGGGAATTGGTGTGTTTATCTGCAAAAAGGACTCGGCTCCACTGCTAGAGCCAATGCAGCTAGCAGGAGAGTCTGCCATGTTGTATGATGGAGTGAATCTTGCATACAAGGACATTCCGGATAGATTTCAGGGAGGATTTAGAAACTTTGCAGCAATAGTGGGATTGCAAAACTCCATATCATTTCTGATGGGCCTAGGCATTGCAAACATTAGAGAGAAAATAATTGGTCTTGCAAATCTACTAAGGGATGAGCTTGCAAAGATTCCCGGAGTAACTCTGTATGGCCCAGAAGATCAATCCAAGCGAACCAGCATTGTGTCATTTACTATTGATGGCAAAACGCCGCAGGAAATTGTACAAAGACTAGAACAGCAGAAAATGGTTCTTGCCGTGCGCGAAATAGACAATACCAAAATCGTACGTGCATCGCCCCATTTTTTCAATACAGAGTCTGAGATGCTAAAACTGGTAGATTTGATAAAACGGCTATAGCTTTTCTTGCTCTTCTATTACCATCATGGTAAGAGTAGATTGGACCTTGTCTATTTTGCGGATCTTGCTGGTGATGATGTTTCTGAGGTGATCAGAGTTGTCAGCCTCGATTTTGACCACAATATCATAAATTCCATATACGCCTTGGACATCAAACTTGATTCCTTTTTCGACAGCCAGCATCTCCTTGATTTTTGTGATGATTTCCTGATCCGACCCCAGATCCGAGTTCAACAAAATGAATGCAATAGGCAATGTAGAATGTAGTTTGGGTGAGATCTATTTAACATCTTTGATCATCCAAAAATAAAAGTGCCAATTACTAATTTTGTGAAAGTTCACGATCTTACTATGTTGGTATCAGAAAAAACTCCGACATTTCCCGGCTCTCCTGTTCCACATTTCATAGAATGGGACTCGCTTGATCGAGACGACTACAACATGGAGATGATCTTTTTGAGCTCGCACACCGGTACACACATTGATG
>JAKAJY010000066.1 GCA_021824845.1 archaeon | reverse complement strand
AAAATGAACACACAGTTTTTTGCGCACAAACATACTTGATTAATTTATGTTATTTTAAAAAACCAAAGATTCCAGCAAAAAAACTTCCAATCTGCTCAACTACGTTTTTTGGTTTTGGAGTTTCATGGTTTACTCTAGGTGATTCTATTTTTGGAATCGAATCATCCAAGTTGATGGAAACCGATTCCTGTTTTACCTGCATCTTTGCATATTGAATTGCTTCCTCGTTTGCTTTTTGCAGATTTCCACTGGCTATTGCATATGATGAGTCCTCATCAAGTATTTTGTGGTATAGTGCAATAGCTTGTTCCAGATCACCGGTTTCTGCCAGCGCATTTGCCTTGTTATTTAGCGCTGGGATGAATTTTGGGTCTATCTTTAATGCCAGATTATAGTGTTCTAGTGCAAGATCGAACTGTCCTAGCTTGCCCAAGGCCGAGCCCTTGTTTGTGAGAATCTCTGGACTGTTTGGGTTTTTGATTAATGATTTATCAAAATATGATACTGCCTGCTCATAGTTGCACAATCTCATAAGAGCTGGGCCCATCCCCTCCCCATAAATGATGGAATCTGTGTAATGGGAATTGTCGCATTCTCGGTTTATCTGGTTTAGAATTTGGCCTATTTCTTTTTCCTCTGGGGACAACTCTGAATTGTCTGGCTCTGGGGTTTGAGGGGTGTTTTGTACTATTGGTTTTGGCGAAGCTTCGACCTTTGGAGTAATTGGTTTTGGAGTCTGTATTGGGGTTGGTGCAGAAGCTGGTGTGGGATTTGTTGGGATTGGTGGAGTGGGATTTGGATTTGATGGAATTGGCATTGGAGTGGGAGTTGGATTTAGAACTATTTGCGGAGGGGGAGGAATGACTGGAGTGTTGTTTGTTTGTGGTTCGTCTGCAAAGCTAAAGGTTGCAGTCTGCTTTGATTGGCCGTAATGCGCCTTGATGGTGTATGTTCCTGTTTTTTTGAAATTGACTCCGCTTTTTGCCAAAAACGAGACTGAAAACTCGAGATCCGAGTTGACTGGAGGCGTGTAAAATCCTGCAGGGAAGTCGTTTGGATCAAAAATCCCAACCAGTATTGTAGGATCGCCTACATCGGAGACAAGGCCGGAAATTGTTATGAATTCATTATCAGAATATGTGGTCTTGTCAGTGGTTATCAGTAATACTTCTGGCGCCAACGGTATTGGCTCTGGCTCTTCTGTTGGCGCACCACTTACCTCAAAGAACAGCTCATCCGTCTCTGGACCGTAATCAAACTCTATTACATACAAGCCCGATTTGTCATAAAATGGTGAATCCAGCGCTATTATTTTTGAAAAAGTATCATCTAGTTCCAGTTCTACACCATGTGCTCCGAGAATCTCCCCATCTGGATCATAGATCTGAACCGCAATCTGCGGCATTGTTCTATCTAGGACAAATCCTGTAATCTCCATGTCTTCTCCAGTATGGTACTGTGTCTTGTCTGTCTGGACTAGTAACCAGTCTGATTCTGCAAAGGCGGGGATTATTCCAAATAGGCACAACATTCCGATGAGCAACGTCTCCCTTTTGATGCTCAATTCATAGCTGCGCGTGCTTATTTTGTATTTAACGAATTAGTAGAAATTATACTAGAATCTTTTATGCTACCAAACCATGATCATTTCCATAGTGGGCAGTATCGATAGTCAGGCATCTCTTATTATGAATCATAATCCTTATTGTACAGAAAATACAATTGATGATTCTTGAACAAGCTCCTGATCATTCTGTGTGGTGTGATGATTTGCACAATTTTTGTTCCTCATGATGCATTTGCAAAAAATCTTACAATCAAACTATTCGAGTCCATGACGCTTGATTCTGGTGATACCAAACCAGGCGACAAAAAGAAGGAAATTAAAAAGAAGAGTACAAAGAAACCAGAGCCAAAAAAGAAAGCGGACAAAGATGTAAAAAAGAAGACCATCAAGGATCTCAAAAAGAAAGTAGAGAAAAAAGTGATACCAAAAGATACAAAGAAAACCAAAGAAATCAAACCACAATCCAAATCAAAAACAAAACATGATACTGCAAAAAACTCGATTGGTAACATCAAATAAGAAAAATAATCATCATTCCTAACAAATCACATTGAAGATTAGGCACGCAAAAAAGGTTGACAAGGATCAGATTCTGCCATTTTGCAAGAATACGTTTCGATGGGGTGACTACATTGATCGGGTCTGGGACAAGTGGCTTGCAGAAAAAAACCTACTAGCTGTTGAGGAAAAAGGCAAAACAGTTGGCATTTGCAATGCAGCAATATCGCCAAACCAAGTTTGGATTGAGGGAATTCGTATCCATCCAGATTCCAGAAGAAAAGGTTATGCCAGCAAGCTGATTGTGGAAGCTGAGAATATTGCCAGAAAAAAGAAGCTTGGGTTTTGCCGAATGATTATTGCTGATAATAACAAAAGGTCGCTAAAAATGGCAAGATCTCTTGGCTATGTTTTGGAGGACAAGTGGTGGCTCTACAACCTCTCACCAAAAAAGCAACGAACAACGGCCAAGCTAGCAAAATCCACAAAAAACCTTGAACACCTAATTCAATCCGATACATATTCAGAATCTTGGAACTGGCTGCCATTGACAAAATCAACTCTATCAAAACTGGCAAGGATTGGCCACATCATCACATATTCCAGAAATAAAAAAATTCTCGCAATGGGAATCTGGAACAAGAGCTCAAGACTAGACGATGACGTGATGCAGCTTGGCTACGTTAATGGAAGTAAAGATGGAATCAAATCAATTTTGCAGTTTCTACAAAACAAGGGATTTGAAGAAAAATCAGGCAGAATCCAGCTTTTGGTGCAGCACAAGATCAACCTTGCCATGAAGGGCCTTGACAGAAGAATGCTGTTTTGTTTGATGAAAAAGGAACTCTAGATCAGACTTATCTAATTCTGGAATCATTCCATATCATGCCAGAAGAAAAAAAGAAGCTAAATACAACAAAGGACGACTATAACAACGCCTTGGCGTCAGCTGATCCTACAAAAACTACCAATATTGACCTCGAAAAGCTGGCAAAAGAGGCAATGAAGAAGTTCAAATCACTATGAATGTAGAGTGGACCATAACTGGAATCATACTCTTGGGTGCAATGGCAGCAGGCGGAATTAGTCTACATCTTAAAAGAAGAAAAGCCCAAGATTTTGATCTGCTTGCAGATAATGCAGATCCGGAAAAATATCAACAAGATAAAAAATAATTTGTAGTAAATGCCGTAAATACAAAATTTATCAACCATGAGCGCAGAACAGTTTTGTAGCATTGGAATTTTCTCAGATCTCCAAAATAATTATGGACAAGATCTCTGCCGCTCCTTCTTCATCTGAGCTTATCATCCAAGATTTTGCTGTAATCATGGTAATTGCATCGGTTATGGCGCTGATCTCATACAAGCTAAAGCAACCAATGATAATGGCATACATCATTGCAGGCATGATAATAGGGCCGTTCACGCCGCCGTTTAGCCTCATAGCACATGTGGAGATATTGCATGTCTTTGCAGAAATCGGAATAATTCTGCTCTTGTTTGTAATTGGAATGGAGTTTCCACTTGAAAAGCTCAAAAACATCGGCAAAAAGGCAACCGTCATTGCAGTTGCAGAAGCTTCTGGAACTTTTATGGCCGGCTACTTGGCATCACAGGCACTAGGCTTTGGATTTTATGACAGTCTGTTTTTGGCACTTGCAATTTCTGTAACAAGCACCGTGATCATAATGAGAGTTCTAGAAGAACTTGGAATGGTAAAAGACGAAGCAACATATCTGATTGTCGGAATTGCCGTAATCGAGGACATCATAATAGTATCATTGCTTGCAGTATTGCAATCAGTTGCTGCAACAGGGGATCTTTCGGTATCTGAGATAGGCGTCTCAATAGGCCTTGTGATTGTATTCATAGTTGGCGCCATCGTAATTGGATCCAAAATCGTACCAAGATGCGTGGACTTGGTCGGAAGAACAAATCACAATGAGCTGCTAATAATTGCGACACTTGGTGTTGCGTTTAGCCTTGCGTTCATTGCATTCAAGCTGGATATTTCTGTGGCAACTGGAGCATTCTTTGCAGGAGTTCTTGTTGCGGGATCAAAGATGAGAGTTGCTACCAAAATAATGTCGACTCCAATCAGAGACATGTTTGCAGCCTTGTTTTTTATTTCAGTTGGTGCGTTGATGGACATCAAACAATTACCGCTGTTTATCATACCTGCAGTTGTTCTGGTAGTGGTGTCGTTTCTTGCAAAATTTATCACTGTTTGGGCTGCAGCACGGGCTCAAAAGTTTGACAAGGCAACATCCCTTAGGTCTGGAATAGGATTGTCCTCATCGGGAGGCGAGCTCGCCCTTGTTGCTGCAAAGGGAGGCTCTGACGTTGGAGTGACTAGCTCCTTTGTGCTGCCGATGGTCGGAACAATGACAGTAATTACCACGTTTATCTCACCGTATCTTATCAAGTACGGCTGGAAGCTAGTGGACAAAATATCTGCAAAAGAAAAAGGATCGTCCTAAACCTAGAGTCTTTGCCGTTTTATTTTGAGATTCCTTCACATGCGTCCATGAACCATTTTGGCAGATCATTTCTTTGGTGGTAAATCATGCGCTCTGCTTTTGCATCCAAAACATAGGTCATTGCACTGTCTTTTACATGTCGGATGCTTCGGCCTGCCATCTGCAATAGCCTGAATGCGGATTTTAGATAGTATCGTCTGTGGTCTGATTCGGAATCGTAGATCTTTTTCATTCGAAGATCGTCCACTGTTGGATAGTATGGCGCCTTTACAATAATCTGGAATCTGCTGTCATCATCTGGGAGGTTTACACCGGATTCCAAGCCGGGTGAAATTAAGACGGAGTTTGCAGTGTTTCGGTGGATATCGATTGCCTCGCCCTTGTCTTGGCCGCGTTCTAATGGTAATAGTCTTGGCCTTAGCTCAGGCGATATCTTTTCCAGGATATAATCAAGCTGCGAATAGCTGGTCAATAGTATGATTCCTCGCTGATTTGCTCGAATCTTCAAAATAGCCTCGATTTGCGAGATTATTTTGTCAGGTAGGATGACCTCAGATGTTGCCTCAACGTATTCTGTTTTTAGAAACACTATTTTGCGATTCTCCAGCGGAATGTTAGAGTCTTCGTTGATAAAATAGACCTCATCTTTTTTGAATCCGGTCTCCTTGCAGAACAATTCCAAGTTTATGGTAGCTGACATGTACAGTGACAGATCAAAGTTCGAGCTCATCTCCTCCATAAACCAGTGGATGTGCCAGGGCTTGATGGTGACCTCATCAAAGTTGTGGCCACGTCTGTCATCTTGTGATTTTGACTGGATGTCTGTTATGATGTAATTTTGATCGGCTGACTCCAATCCTTTCTGTAAAATCTTCATCTTTGTGGTATAGTTTTTGAGATCATTTAGAACAAAATGGTTGATGAACTTGTGATCAAACTTGCAATCGACATGGTCTTTGCATTTTAGGAACTCCTTTGTTCTGATGTATTCGCGTATTCTGTTGCAGTCCATACAGTTTGATTGGAGTTTGATGCCATGCTTCATACAATGAACGTGCTTTTTGATGTGCTCCTCTGATTGTAGGAATAAAGAATGCTCTGCGCATTGCTTTATGACGGATTCACGTTTTTTGAAGGCCTCGGAAAATGCATTGACGTATTGCTTTATGGAAGACAAATTCGAGTTTACCGAAAACTTGGGCATCTCAACTCCTAGCATCTCACCATAAAATCCGGACAAATTAGTTGCAAGCTGGTTTGCAAGCTCTTCATCCAGCTCATGTGCCTCATCACACACTAGGAGCTTTCTTTGCGGCATTTCCTCACCGGACAAAAGATGAGACAAATATGATGCGTAGGAATATGCAACAAAGCTTGCCTTTTTGCCTATCTCTATTTGGTCGTAATATGGGCACTTTCTGGGCATGTCCTGGCTGGTTATGGTCTCGGCAATGGTGCCTTTTTTGAGAACGTTGTATGATTCCGGCTGAGGCTTGAATGTACAATCATTGCAATAACCGTTGGTGCAATCAAAGACCCGATTTGTCTGCTCGCAGAGGAACCGTTTCTTTCCCCGAACGGTATTGAAAAACCCGAACTCGTTTCGATATTGATCCTGAAGTAGTACTGTTGATGTGAGTATGGTAGCTGATCTAAGGTATAGTGACAGTGCGATTGCAATCCAGCTTTTGCCAGTGCCAGTCGGTGCGGATAGCAGAATCTTTTTGTAGCCTGATTCTATTGCGTGCTGGATTTTTTTGATTACTTCGTATTGCTTTGGGGTTGGGGGTTTTCCTGCAAATTGTCCCACTAATTCCAGCGCCTCTGTCAATGAGATGGGCTCTCGGGGTCTTTTTAGATCGATTTCTGGATAGCTGGAGCGCATTCTGCGTCCAAGAGCATCAAATTGCAACAACTAATTCCTAGATGTAGAGGTTATAATTGTAGGATAGTTGTGATTTCAAGCTAGCTTTTGGTCAGTGGTGTTTCGATCATATTGTTGATAATGCATTGACATTATACAAAATCCATGAAAGCAAAATTCGCTACCTCATGTGTCTCATGTGGGGATAAGATATCACCAGGCAAGGAAATTGCAAAAAATGAATCAGGAAGCTGGGTTCACAAGCATTGTGCACCAGAAGCAGAATTACTCTAGCTTTTATTTTTTTCAATGTCTACTGTAACCTAGTTTAATGATGATTATTTATGTTGAAAATTATATTGAATCTTTGGTTTGTCAAACAAAACCTAGTTCGAAGCTATGGACTTAAAATAGAAGGACATAACAAGTGGATAACGTTAGTTCAAGGGGGGATGTAGAAATGATGGCAATAAAAACAGAAACTAGATCGCCGCTTAGATATGCTGGCGGTAAATCTAGAGGCGTAAAAGAGATTTGTGGATACATACCAGATGAAACGAAAGAGATCTGTTCTCCGTTTTTTGGTGGTGGATCTATAGAGCTAGCATGTGCTGATAACGATATACATGTTCACGGTTATGATAACTTTGAACCACTCGTGGAATTCTGGCAATGTCTATTGGCAAATCCCAAAAAACTAGCCGAAATTGTTATGGAATATTATCCATTACCAAAAGCTGAATTTTATGAGTTACAAAGAACACAATCTGACTATAATTCAAAGTATGAAAGAGCAGCAATTTTTTACGTTCTAAATCGTTCTTCATTTTCTGGAACTACGATGTCTGGCGGCATGTCTCCAGATCATCCAAGATTTACAGTTGCAGGAATTGAAAAACTTGCAAATTTCAAGGTAGATAATGTGAATGTTCATCTTGCGGATTTCAAACAATCAATCAAAAAACATTCAAAAAAATTACTCTATCTTGATCCACCGTATATGATAAATCAGAGACTCTATGGAAATAATGGAGATATGCATGATGGTTTTGATCATGAAGGCCTATCCGAAATGCTGCGTGATTGCAAAATGTGGATCTTATCATACAATGATTCGGAAGAAATTCATCAAATGTATGATGGTTTTGTCTTTCAATATCCAAATTGGAAATATGGTATGTCAAATAACAAAAACTCACGAGAAGTTATCATATTGAGCCATGAATTAGCTGAAATGAAAGGAATAAGACATAATGGCCCTACAAACCAAATCTGGCAAAGCATTTGAGTATGCTCTTGCAGTTAAATTAACTGAGAAAATTAGTAACGGTCAACAAGTTAAACTAGAACAAAATTCGCAATTTCATACAGCTAAAAGATCTTTTGATAGTTTTCCACAAACAAAACAAGATAATTATCGTAAATCTGCACATGCAGCTATTGATTACATTGTGAAGCTAGAACCAAGATTAGAAAATCCGTTATCAAATGATGGTATTACTATCGTGATTCAATCTGACCAAAAAGGAAGTAGTGGTGATATTCGAGATATTGTAGCAATAAGATCCAAACATGGTTGGGAAGTTGGATTTTCTGCTAAAAATAATCACATGGCAGTTAAACATTCTCGTCTTTCCGATAAAATTGATTTTGGAAAAGAATGGTTTGGAATTCCTTGTTCCTGTGAATACATGAGTGATATTAGGAAAATATTTGGAGAATTACGAGATCTAATAAACGAAAATAAGAAAAATGAGCATATTTTACTCTGGAGCGATCTACCTAAGAAACAAGATGTCTACAATAAAGTACTCGATTTATTTCAGAAAGAACTAACACGAATAATTGCTTCTAATAGTAATTCTCCTGAATTCCTACTGAAATATCTAATTGGTAAAGAAGATTTTTACAAGATTATGAACTTCAAAAATCGTACAACTATTCAAGCATTCAATCTATACAATACATTAAATCAGTCATCGGGCTCTATTCATCCTGTTAAGAAGATCCAAAAACTCAAACTACCTACAAAAATAGATGCCTATGAACGCAAGAGAGGTACTACATTAGAGGTTAGATTCGATGGTGGTTGGCAACTATCACTTAGAATTCATAATGCAAGCTCAAGGGTTGAACCGTCGCTAAAATTTGATATTCAATTAACTGGCATCCCATCGAGTTTATCTGGACATGATGAATTTTGATCTCACACTACATACTTTACAAGATCTTACCTTAGTTGTAGAGAATTCAGTCTAAATCGTTTTATTGACTGATACAGTATATCATTTACCTTTGATTGAAAACGAAAACACCTGGGCAAGTGCAGTAAAAAACAACTCTACTGATGAATTTCACAAAAAATTCGACTCTGCACTGGACAAGCTAAGATCAGAATTTGGCAAATCATACCCATTAATCATAAACGGAAAAGAAATACATTCAGATCAATCATTTGAGGTTCATTCACCATCAGACACTCGAATCATACTAGCAAAGTTTCCACTTGCAACCAAAGAGCAAACCATCCAAGCAATAGATGCTGCAAAAAATTCATTTTCAGAATGGAGCGCAACACCATACCAAAATAGAGCCCAAGTCTTTCGTGAGGTAGCAGACCAGTTCTACCAAGAAAAGTTCTATTTGGCAGCTACCATATCCATGGAAAACGGCAAAAACAGGCTTGAGGCAATGGGAGAATTAGACGAAACAATTGATTTTCTGCGATTTTACGCAGATCAGCTGGAATCAAACCAGGGATTCGTAAAACCAACAAGACCGGCTAGCCCAAACGAAAAAACCCAGTCTGTCCTAAAACCATATGGAGTCTGGGGAATAATTTCTCCATTCAACTTTCCATCAGCAATCGCAATTGGAATGAGCAGTGGAGCGCTAATTACCGGAAATTCCGTTGTACTCAAACCAGCAAGTGATACTCCGCTTTCCGCATTTAGATTTGTAAACATGATTCACAAAAAGGTCTTACCCGGCGCAATCAACTTTGTAACAGGACAGGGAAGTATAGTGGGCCAAGCAATAGTTGAGAGCCCACATGTATCTGGTATTGCGTTTACCGGCTCAAAAGAAGTCGGACTGTCAGGATTTAGGACATTTACAAAAAACTCCCCAAAGCCATTCATCTCAGAGATGGGTGGCAAAAACCCCGTCATCATAACAGAATCCGCAGATCTGGAAAAGGCAACCGATGGAGTAATGCGTGCAGCATTTGGATATGGCGGACAAAAATGCAGTGCATGCTCTAGAGTTTATGTGCAAAAACAAATCGCGCCAAAATTCCTAGAAAAACTGGTCTCAAAGACGCAAAATCTCAAAATCGGCCTACCTTGGGAAAAGGAAACGTATCTGGGCCCAATCATTAACGATTCTGCCAAGAAAAAATTCGAATCTGCAGTGGAGTTGGCAAAAAAAGATGGTAAGATAGTCTTTGGTGGTGATATACTCAAAGATGGTCTATACCAAAACGGCTACTATGTCAAGCCCACTATAGTGAGTGATCTACCAAACAATCACAAGCTAGTGAAAGAGGAATTGTTCCTGCCATTTTTGTGCGTGCAGGAATTTGAGAAATTTGATGATGCCATAAAACAAGCAAACGACTCTGAGTATGGTCTAACAGCAGGAATCTTCTCACAGAATAAATCCGAAATTGACGAGTTTTTCTCAAAAATCGAGGCAGGCGTTACATATGCAAACAGGGCACAATCTGCCACCACTGGCGCTATGGTTCAGGCACAGCCGTTTGTTGGGTGGAAAAATTCCGGAATCTCAGGCAAGGGTGCAGGTGGAGCATATTATCTGACACAGTTTCTGCGAGAGCAAACCCAGACCATTTGCAATGAACAGTAAAATCACTAAGAAAATCTACTCTCAATTTGTTTTCTGATAAACTTTGAGATTTCACTCTTCTTTTTTCTTCCAGAGTCTACTATCTTATCAGATTTGTCCACAATCAAGACATGGTTTAGCTCACGATTTTTCTGATATTGAACTCCGATGTCATTTGCAATTATCAGATCCGAGCTTGATTCACTGAGTTTTTTCTTTGCTGACTGGATTAATTGTTCTCGAGTCAGATTGGTTTCTGCTTTGAATCCGACTAGAAAAATATCTTTTTGCAGCTTTTTGATGTTGTCTATTATATTTGGTGTTCTGTGTAGTTTGATGGTC
>JAKAJY010000115.1 GCA_021824845.1 archaeon | reverse complement strand
ATGGATTCCCACTACCTCAAAGCATTCTGGCAAAGACTGCTTCAGATGCAGTAAAGTCAGCCAAGAAAATTGGATTCCCAGTTGTAATGAAGATTGCATCGCCTCAAATAATTCACAAATCCGATGCCGGTGGAGTCAAGGTAGGCCTTGCAAACGAACAAGCAGTAAAAGACGCATTTGATGTAATAATAAAGAACGCAAAAAAATACAACAAAAACGCGCAGATCAAGGGAGTGTTGGTCCAGGAAATGGTCAAGGGAGGCAAGGAGCTAATCATTGGCTCAAAGCAAGAGCCTGGATTTGGCCAAGTGATTATGCTTGGAATGGGCGGAATTTACGTCGAAGTCCTAAAGGATGTTACATTCCGACTGGCACCAGTCACTAACAAAGAAGCCGACGACATGATTGATTCCATCAAAACAAAAAAACTGCTAGAAGGAGTTCGTGGAGAAAAGCCAGCAGACAAGAAAAAACTATCAGAGCTGGTGCAAAGACTCTCAGCATTATTGACGGACTTTCCGGAAATCAAAGAGCTTGACATGAATCCAGTTCTTGTAATGGAACAAGGAAAGGGTTGTAAGGTACTGGATGTTCGAATTGGATTATCCTGAGACTAGAGTCAAAACGATTATTGCGGTAACCAATACGCCAACAAACGAATAAAATCCTAGTCTGTGCCTTGGAAGACCTTTCATCATATCACTATTTTTAGTGCATTTTCCAGTGATACGACATTTCTGTGAACGTGGTACTGTGGTTCTGTTACAGTCTGGCATTTTACGCACACGAACTGGGTGAACTCTTTTCCGCAAGCATTACACCTTTCTGAATTGTCATACTCGCGCAATTCTATTCCACATTTTTTGCATGAATCTATTCGCATGTTTGGTGTTGTAAAACATCTGATATTAGGTGGGCTCAACAACTTAGCTGATTTCTAATCAAACCAGCTTAGAATCCCCTATGAATTTGGATGTGATACCTACATCAGCACATGATTTTTTAGCCAACCAAAATGTGCCATGTGTGCTCAAGCGTGCTCGGACAATCCCCTATTCAAGTCTGGGCACTGCCTGAGACGCATACAAAAATAGAAATGATTTGCTTATCCATCAGAATCATGGCCGAAAAGGGGCTAGCTGCAAAATCACTTGACTTTGTACTGCTAATAATGGCAGCCGTGTATTTTGTGGGGTTTGTGTCGTTCCACCCAGAATCGCTCCTGCTAAAGGAGGCCCCATATCACATTCCGCACGAATATGAAATTCATTTTGAGATATTACTGTGGGTCTTCTTTGGATTGTTGGTACTGGATCTATACCTGAAATACAAAAAGCTAAACGACTGGAGATTATTCATGCGAAAACACTGGCATGAAGTAGTGATGATTGCATTAATTCCGTTTTTGAGCTTTTTTAAAATTGCCAAGATCTCAGTAAATCTTGTCAAGACACTAAAGGTATCAAAGAGCGGCTTTAAGATATTCTATAAAGCAAAAAAGGCCTCAAAACACCTAAAAAAATAGCTAGCAACAATTTGGCATATCGCAGCATGATGCCATTTTTTGTGATGTCTTGATGATATCCGAAATCAATCTTGATACATCCTTGCTTGCAATGCTGTACATTGTCATCTTTCCACTGTCTCTTGTTTTTAGCAGATTACACTCTTTTAGTGCGCGAAGATGATGTGATACAAGCGGCTGGTCTTTTTTTAGCTTGCTCACCAGATCATTTACTGACATTTCGCTGTTCTTTTGCAACAATTCCAGAATGCTAAAGCGAGTGTCCTCGCAAATGCATTTGAGAAGTAATGTCGAGTTCATATAAATCAGAATTTATATAAATCAGGATTTATATCAAGTTTTTGATGCCAAAAAAGATTCTCTTTGTGTGCGTTGAGAATGCCGGACGAAGCCAGATGGCTGAAGGGTTTTTCAGAAAATACGCACCAGCAGACTATGAGCCATACAGCGCGGGAACCAAGCCAACTGGCGCAATAAACCCGCTTGCCATACAGGCAATGAAGGAATCTGGCATTGATATCACCATACAAACCCCAAAGACAATCACTGATTCCATGATAAGGGAAGCGTCCAAGGTAATCAACATGGGCTGTATGGATAGGGAATCATGCCCAGCATTGTTTGTAAAAGACGTGCTTGATTGGGCAATTGAAGACCCAAAGGGAAAGCCACTTGAAGACGTGCGCAAGATTCGTGATACCATAGAAAAAAGGGTTCAGGAGTTATGCAAAACACTCTAACTAAGAGCCAAAAGATCTTTGTTGCCGAGCTGGTAGGAACATTTGGCCTGCTTGTAAGCGCAACCGGCTCTATCGTATATGATGGAAGCTTGGGTGGGGTTTTGGGAATTAGTTTTATTTCCGCAATACACTTTGTTGGTATTTTTTTGTTGATAATCCTGTTTGGGAAATATTCAATGGCGCACTTTAATCCTGCAGTAACAATTGGGTTTTTTATTGCAAAATACATTACCGCAAAACAAATCATTCTGTATGTTTCTGCCCAAGCAATAGGTGCATTTTTGGGCACCATGTTTGTAAAGTACGTCTTTGGGGACTATGCCAAACTAGGACTGAACTCTCCAAATCATGCCTATCCAGTAGGATTTTTCTTTGGAGTTGAGACCATTGCCACAATATTTCTAATGGGGGCAATATTGCTTGCAATCAACATAAAGAGACTATCGCCGATGTTTGTTAGCGCAATTATTGCAGGAACAGTGTCTTTGGATGTTTTTTTTCTGGGTTCGATTTCAGGCGCATCCATGAATCCAATTCGATCGCTGACTCCCGCGGTCTTTACTGGGGTTTTAAATGACCTGTGGATTTACTGGAGTGCTCCGTTCATCGGTGTTTCCATAGTTGGCATAATATACAAAAAGAGATTTGCAAAATAAATGGTAAAACCTCAAAATCGTTGTACATGGGCACAAGGCCCAGAGATGATCAAATACCATGATTCCGAATGGGGAATTCCAGTTCACAACGACAAAAAACTCTTTGAGATGCTAATTTTGGAGGGTGCTCAAGCAGGCCTTTCATGGTCTACAATACTAAAGAGAAGAAAAACGTACAGAGCTGCATTTGATAATTTTGATCCCAAAAAAATCTCAAAGTACACGCAAAAAGACACCGCCCGACTCTTATCAGATGAGGGAATCATCCGAAACAAGCTCAAAATAAAATCCACCATAAACAATGCAAAACAATTCCTGATAATTCAGCAAGAATTTGGCAGCTTTGATAGATACATGTGGGATTTTGTTCAAGGCATACCAATTAAGAATAATTTCAAGGATATGTCAAATGTTCCAGCATCCACCATACTATCTGATCTGATAAGCAAGGACCTCAAAAAACGGGGATTTAGCTTTGTTGGAACTACTATCATCTATGCGTTCATGCAAGCAGTAGGGATGACAAATGATCACACCAAAAACTGTTTTCGACACTAGTTTTCATTTTTAAACTAGTGCCAATACCAAAACCGCTCGATCGCTAGTCAATATTTATACCAGTTCGATGTGATATTCACATGGCAATTAAGACTGGCCAAGATTACATCCAAAGTCTTAAGGGAAGAAAACTCACTGTCTATCTTTTTGGGGAACAAGTACAAGATCCAGTAGAGCACCCAATGATTCGGCCCTCAATTAATGCAGTTGCCGAAACATATGATCTGGCAGCACGCGAAGAAGACCTAGCATCCCCCATGTCCAAAATATCTGGAAAAAGGGTAAACCGATTCTTGCACATTGCGGAATCTGCAAATGATCTGGTATTGCAAAACAAGATGCAAAGAAAGCTTGGTCAGCTTACCGGAACATGCTTTCAGCGATGCGTAGGAATGGATGCGCTAAATTCACTGCATTCTACAACATTTGAGATCGATGAAAAACATCATACCAATTATCACAAAAGATTACTAGCCTTTATCAAAAAGATACAAGAAGAGAACTTTGTAATCGGAGGCGCAATGACTGATGTCAAAGGAGACAGAAGTAAGGCACCGTCTGAGCAAGCAGACCCTGATCTATTTGTCCATATCACAAAAAGAACCGCAGACGGCGTATACGTGACTGGCGCCAAAGCCCACCAAACTGGCGTAATCAACTCGCACTGGATGATAATAATGCCAACCATCAGGTTATTGGAAAAAGACAAGGACTGGGGAATTGTCGGCGCCATTCCAGTCGATGCGCCAGGTATAACATACATCTATGGCAGACAATCATGCGATACTCGAAGCATGGAGGAAGGCGACATTGATTCTGGTAACTCACAGTTTGCAGGCCAAGAAGCAATGGTCATACTGGATAACGTATTCATTCCAAATGATCTAATTTTCATGAATGGTGAGGTAGAGTTTGCAGCAATGTTAGTCGAGCGATTCACCTGCTATCACAGAAGAAGCTATGTCTGCAAGACAGGCCTTGGCGACGTACTAATTGGGGCAGCAGCTGCCATTTCTGATTATAATGGAATTCCAGACGTGTCTCACATTCGAGACAAGCTAGTCGAGATGACACATCTAAACGAGTCAATCTTTGCCGCAGGCATTTCATCATCATACCAGGCACAGGAAATGAAGTCAGGCGTGTGGCTAAACGACGACATGCTGGCAAACGTATGCAAGCATAATGTAACTAGATTCCCATATGAAATCTCAAGACTTGCACAGGATATCGCAGGCGGCCTTGTTGTAACATTACCATCTGAGAAAGACTTTAGAAATACGACAACCGGACCGCTGCTCAAAAAATACTTGGCTGGAAGAAAGGGAACAGACGTTGAAAACAGAATGAGAATTCTAAGATTAATTGAGAACATGACTCTTGGCAGAAACGCAGTCGGCTATCTGACTGAATCCATGCACGGCGCAGGTTCACCACAGGCACAGAGAATCCAAATTGCAAGACAAATGCAGCTTGGCTACAAGAAAAACCTGGCAAAGAATCTTGCAAACGTAAAAGAGGATACCGAGGAAAACAAGGAAAACTCGGATTACTTTAAGCGAGTCTTTAAAATCACAAAATAGACTTTTAATCTATCTCTTCATTAAAAATCAAAATATTTTACTAAATATTTTTCAGATGATTCAAAACAAATTGTACAGTCTTGCAAGTGGCACACTGGTAGCTGGTTTTGTTGTGGCTGTTTTGCCATCGATTTTTACCTGATACGTTTCCGGATCGATTTCTATTTTTGGCGTGGCGTCATTGAGAACCATGTCTTTTTTGCCAATGTTTCGGCAGTTTTTTACTGCAAGGAATTTCTTTGAAACTCCCAATTTTCCCTCAAGGCCGTTTTCTAGTGCAAGTTTTGATGTAAATACGAAGGAGATTTCCTGCTTTGCCTTGCCCAATGCGCCAAACATCGGTCTGTAATAGACTGGCTCTGTGGTGGGAATCGATGCATTTGGGTCACCCATCAAAGAATATGCAATCATTCCGCCCTTGATTATCATCTTTGGCTTGGCGCCAAAAAACTGCGGAGACCAGACTATGATATCTGCTATTTTGCCTGGCTCTAAGGATCCGACATATTCGGATATTCCATGAGTTATTGCGGGGTTGATTGTTATCTTTGCCAAGTAGCGCTTTACTCTGAAATTGTCATTGTCACCTGTTTCGTTTTGATGCCTTCCTGAAATCTTTTTCATCTTGTCTGCGCTTTGCCAATTCCTAGTTGTTACCTCGCCAATTCTGCCCATTGCCTGGCTATCTGATGACATCATGCTTAGCGCACCAATATCATGAAGTATGTCTTCTGCAGCTATTGTCTCTGCACGTATTCTTGACTCTGCAAACGAGACATCTTCTGGAACAGACGAATTGAGGTGATGACAAACCATCATCATGTCCAGGTGTTCATCAAGCGTGTTTACAGTAAATGGCCTAGTGGGATTTGTAGATGATGGCAAGATGTTTGCCTCGCTCGCCATCTTCATAATGTCTGGGGCGTGGCCCCCGCCAGCGCCCTCTGTGTGGTATGTGTGAATCGCCCTTCCGGCAATTGCCGCAATGGTGTCATCAACATAACCACACTCGTTTAGTGTGTCCGTGTGTATGGCAACCTGGGTATCTGTCTTGTCGGCAACTCGTAGTGCTGTATCTATTGTTGCGGGCGTGGTACCCCAGTCTTCGTGCAGCTTGAGCCCACACGCGCCTTCCCTTATCTGATCAATTAGCGATGCTTCTTCAGAATCATTTCCTTTTCCTAGAAAACCAAAATTCATTGGGAACTCCTCTGCGGCCTCTATCATTTTGTGTATGTACCATTTTCCAGGCGTGCATGTTGTTGCATTAGTTCCATCTGCAGGACCTGTTCCACCGCCGATCATGGTGGTAGTGCCGCCGCAAATTGCATCAATTGTTTGCTGTGGCGAAATAAAATGAATGTGTGTATCCACTGCACCCGGAGTACAAATCAAGTGCTCACCAGAAATCACCTCCGTGTTTGATGATATTACAATATCAATTCCATCCATGATGTTTGGATTGCCAGCCTTTCCAATGCCGGCAATCATTCCGTCCTTGACTCCAATGTCTGCCTTGATTATTCCAAGAATTGGATCAAGCACAATTGTGTTTGTAATTACCAAATCTACCGAATCATTGCGACTAGTGCCGCTTGCCTGAGCCATTCCGTCCCGTATGCTCTTTCCCCCACCAAAGACTGCTTCGTCTCCATATCTGAGCAGGTCTTTTTCAATTTCTATGATTAGGTCAGTGTCCCCCAGTCTGATCTTATCGCCTATAGTGGGGCCAAAAAGATCCACATACTTTTTTCTTGGAATCTCTAGTGTCATGCGCCCCGAAATCCTCCCCTTTTGGCCTTCTCCAGCGCCTCTGATTTCTTTTCAGACAGCGGCCCATTTACCAACCCGCTAAACCCAAAAACAATTCTTTTTCCGCCATATTCAGTCAGCTCGACGCTTTTTGTCTCGCCTGGCTCAAATCTAATGGATGTGCCTGATGCGATATTGAGATGAAATCCATATGCCTGCTCACGCACAAATTCGAGGGCCTTGTTTGACTCAAAAAAGTGCGTATGAGAGCCAACCTGAATCGGCCTATCGCCGGTGTTTTTGACTGATAATGTGATTGTTTTTTTTCCCTGATTTGCAATTATTGGTTTCTCAGAAATGAAATATTCGCCAGGTATCATCATACATCACACAATTGGATCATGGACCGTGACCAGTTTTGTTCCATCATCAAAGGTAGCTTCGACTTGTATGGTGTGGATTATTTCCGGTACTCCTGGCAGGACATCGTTCTTTGTTAGAACTTTTCTACCGGAGCTCATCAAGTCTGCAACGGACTTGCCATCCCTCGCACCTTCTAGTATATGATCAGTTATAATGGCGACTGCCTCTGGATGATTGAGCTTGAGGCCTCTTGATTTTCTTTTACGTGCAAGCTCTGCTGCCAAAAAAATATGTAATTTATCTATCTCCCTTGGAGTCAAAAACATGCTTTGTTTTGATGGATCTTGTATTTAATAATTCTAAGAGAGAAAAAGTATAACTTTGCAAATTTCTATTATTGATCATTGCTTAAGGTTGAAAAAATTATAGGAAATATTTTTGAGAATCCCGAGCTTGCAAAAGAGTTCGAGTCTAATTCACACAATGAAAACTACAAGACAGTAAACATTTTACGATATGATCTTGAAAAAACAAGACTAAAGCAAAAAACATCAGATGGCACACAAATTGGGATTGATCTTGATGGCGGCACAAAAATGACACACGGGGACGTCTTTTATGGGAATGACGTGAAAATCCTCATACAACAGATCCCAGAACAAACAATCTCGGTAAGATTTGTGGGTCTTGAACCAAAATTCCTTGTTCTAATTGGGCACATCATAGGTAATCTGCACAGGCCTGTCTCCTTGGAGGCTGATTCAATTTCATTTCCTATTCATGATAGGGGGGAAATTGATCTGTTTAGGACGCTATTTCGGGACTATATGGATAAAATCGAGCTAATAGTGGAGGAGAAAATTTTTCAGCCTCACAAATCAATGAATGTACATGAACACTGACTTTTCCAGCCTCAGTATGATGCAGCTGTCGGATTCTTTCTTTCCAGCCGGGCTCTATACGATGTCAAATGGGCTTGAGACCCTATACTACCAAAAGATGGTAACCAATGCAGATGGCGTAAAAGAACTGATTCAAATGTATTATCTGCAACAGGTGGGGCCTGCCGACTGTGTGGCACTTGCAAATGCATATGATTTTGCAGTTCTTGGGGATCTTGACGGTGTCATGCTAGTTGACGATATTATCTGTAAAATCAAGCTAGTAAAGGAGCAGCGAGAGGCATCGATGCGATCCGGAAGACAGCTCATCAAATGCGTCTTAGCACTTGGAAATGATCCGTTTGTCGCACAATACCACAATGAAATCATAAAATCCCGCACCCCTGGGACATACCCAGCATCTTTTTCCGTTGCCGCACAATCGTTTGGCATATCAAAACAAAATGCTTGTCTGATGTTGTTTTATGGATTTGGGGTTAGCATAGTCGGGGCTGCACTACGCCTTGGAATAATACAGCACATTGAAAGCCAGAAAATACTAGACTCACTCAAACCTATTATCAGTGAGCAAGTAGGCAAGTACATCTCAAAGTCATATGATCAAATTTGGCAGTTCTCTCCACAAGCGGACATTTTTCAGATACACCATGAAAAAATGGAAGCAAAAATGTTCATAACATAAGGAGATTGACGATGCCAAAAAGAATCCCGAGAATTGGAATAGGTGGCCCCGTCGGATCTGGAAAAAGCATGCTGATTGAAAAAATCGTCCCAGTGCTTGCAAAGCGTGGCTATAGAATCTGTGTCATATCAAATGATGTCATCTCAAAAGAAGATGCAAACAGAATCAGAAAAAACTTGGCAACTGAGCAGGGATTACTGCCTGAAAACATGGTAATTGGAATTGCCACCGGAGGGTGCCCACACACCGCAATACGCGAAGATCCATCAATGAATCTGGCACTAATTGAGGAAATCGAGCAAGAGCACACTGAGCTTGACCTGATAATTCTTGAAAGCGGTGGCGATAATGTGATGACCACATTCAGTCCGGCCCTGGCTGACTATTTCATTTACATAGTTGATGTCTCAGGCGGAGACAAGTATCCAAGAAAGGGAGGCCTTGGCATAGAATCATGCGATTTGCTGGTGATCAACAAAATTGATCTTGCCGGCCTGATCAATGCTGACCTCTCAGTCATGGACAGGGATGCAAAAACACTCCGCAAAGGAAAGCCACATGTGTTTGTAAACTGCAAGGATGACACCGGAATAGAACAAGTAGTCAATCACATTGTAGAGGATCTGCTTTTTGAGGAGTTGCCAAAGACACATCACCCATGACCCAACTAGGAAAGCTGGAAAAAATACCAGCAGAATTTGAGCAATACAAAGTTGATTCCAATGTTGTTGAAAAAACAGGCATCCTGAAAATCACATTAGAGATGGATGAAGAAAAAAACAAAACTCTAGTAACACAACAATATTCCAAGGCGCCACTCCTTACGCAAAAAGCGCTGCACTATGATGTTGCAAACCCATCAATGGCTTATTTGTTTTTGATGTCGTCTTCTGGAGGGGTTCTCCAAGGTGATAGGTATCACGTCGAGATATCAGTAAAAAACAGGGGAATTGCAAACATCACCACACAGGGAGCTACGCGAATCTACAAAATGGATTCCAACTATGCAACTCAATTCGTGGACATTGATGTGGATGATAACTCATATCTTGAATTCCTGCCAGATCAAATAATTCCATACAAGAAATCCAGATATTTCCAGCAGGTGAAAATAACATCAGGAATCGACTCTACAATAGTGTATTCTGAAGTAATAACTCCGGGGCGTGTTGCCATGGGGGAATTGTTTGACTATGATTTATGCTATCTTAGGTTAGCTGCAAAAAACAAAGGCGGCAAAACTCTATTCATGGATGCGGCCAGACTTGATCCAAAAGAGCAGCAATTTAGCCAAATTGGAGTTTTGGGAACCAAATCTGTTTTTGGAACCCTTTACATCATAACAAAAAAGAAGCAACTAGAACAAATCTCATCTGACATAGGCGTAATTTTGGACAATGTCGAGACAATTGGCGGCTGCTCGTTTTTGCCAGAAGACTCTGGACTGGTTGTGAGATTGGTGGGCAATTCCACTGAAGACATCAAAACCATCATACATGAATGTGTAAAGATTGTAAGAAAACATGTTCTGAATTCTACATTTGATCAAATGCGGAAAACCTAGTCTTTAGGATCGTAAAATAAATTGCAAAATCATGAGCATCATTAATTAATCATAATACCATACCATGACAATGGCAAGACATGTTAGTTTGATTGTGTTTGGTGTAATGGTTGTCATGCTATTGTCCGTATTTGCAATTCCTGCCAAAGCAGTACAAACATCTGATGATTCACACATTCATTTTGTCTCGGATTCTCCTAGAATGCAGTTTCTAAAGGCTGGTTCCATCAATCAAATATCATGTAATGAGGGGTTTGAGCTGGTCATGAAAAAGACCACAGGCACACCAGCGTGTGTTAGGCCACAAACTGTAACCATACTAATCGAGCGGGGATGGGCAGTCCACGTTTTGCCAGATTATACTAAAACAAACACCAACTCGGAGCTATTCGAGGGAAGCATGGGTGAGCTAGCAGTTGATGGACAAAACGTCAATTATTTTGAGGATTATGTTGGATATTTGGCAGCACCAAAAGATCATGCAGACAACGCATATCCCGGTGTGGTGATAATCCATGAATGGTGGGGCC
>JAKAJY010000182.1 GCA_021824845.1 archaeon | reverse complement strand
ATGGGGCATTTGATGGCTCAGTTACAACATTTGCCATAGTTGCAGGCTCTATTGGAGCGTCTTTATCGCCAATGATAGTTGTGATCTTGGGCTTTGCGAATCTGTTTGCAGACGGATTCTCCATGGCAGTTGGTAACTATCAAGCCTCAAAGGCACGAATCGAATTCATCCAAAAAGAGAGAAAACGCGAAGAATGGGAAATAGAGCACATGGTGGAATCCGAAAAACGCGAAATCCGAGACATTTATGAAAAAAAAGGATTCACCTCGGATCTGCTTGATGAAATAGTGAGGGTAATCACTTCAAGAAAAAAAGTCTGGGTTGATACCATGATGAAAGAAGAGCTGGGGCTGATTGAGGACGGCAGAAATCCATTGCACACGGCAGCAAGCACCATGTTTGGCTTTGTGATAATTGGAATAATTCCACTGATTCCGTTTTTGATCATACATGTAACTGGAATCAGCCTAAACTCTGAGAGCTTTTTTTATTCTGTTATATCGACTAGTGTGGCGTTTTTTCTAATCGGAATAATCAAAGGAAAGATAGTCAAAAAATCATTGATCAGATCTGGTGCCATAACACTAATGATTGGTGCGATTGCTGCAAGCGTTGCGTATCTGATCGGTGTGTTGCTAGCGGGATTGATAACCTAAAAGCTTGCTACCTGCTGTTCGTTGTTATCATCAAAGATTCTAGTTAGCGCATGATAGTACATGTTTCTAGTGTCCTCTCTGTTACACACCGTATACAACTTTACAAAATCCGTTGCCGTAACTATTCCTAATAGCTCGTCCTCGTCTAACACTGGCAGTCTCCGTATTTTGCGTGAATACATCAGATCTGCAGCAAGCCAGACCTCCTCGTTTGGGCCGATATGAACCAAAGGAGACGACATTACCTGCTTTACCTTTGTATGAATTGGATACGCATGGGCGGCAATTGTTATTGCAAAGTCCCTATCTGTCATTATTCCAATTGGGATGCTTTTTTCCGTGACAATAACCGAGCCCACTTTTGCTTTTTCCATTAGTTTGGCTGCCTCATTTACGGTAGATGAGGAATCCACCATCACAAGGGACCTGGTCATGATATCTTTGACCAGTATGGTTGGCTGGGTTTGGGCCATCATGTATGACCATACCACAACACTATATCACATTCTTGTGAATTATCAGAGCTGAAAATCAATCTAGAAAATCACAACATCTCTTTAATTTGATCATGTATCAGACAGAACGATGGCGCACAAAAAGATCCTAGTTGCACTGGATGGCTCCAAGCCCTCATACAAGGCATTAGACCAGGCAATTTATCTGGCAAGGCAGAACCAGGGAACAATTACTGGCGTGTTCGTGATTCCACTGTTTTCGGTAAATGTGGCAAAGCCAGCATCAAAGCTTGGCAAAGCGCTAGCCGAGGGCGGCAAGAAAATACTAGATGAGGCAAAGTCAAGGTGCGCAAAAAACGGAGTTTTGTTTTACCAAAAAATATTGTGCGGAAACGAAGGATTCAAGCTGGTGCATTTTGCAAAAAACAACCAATCAGACCTCATAGTAATGGGATCCCGGGGGCAATCAAATGCCCGGGAGTTTGTCTTGGGCAGCGTGTCTCACTATGTGACGCAAAAATCTCAGATTCCTGTTCTGATAATAAAATAATGTTTCATGATAGGGTTCATGCTGCAAAGCTCTTATCAGAAAAACTGGAACATCTCAAAAAAACAGACTGCATAATACTGGCAATTCCCCGCGGTGGTGTCATAGTTGGCTCCGAGCTGGCAAAAATCCTTGATATGCCACTGGATGTAATAATTTCCAAAAAAATAACACCGTCTGAGTATCCTGAATACGCAATTGGCGCTATATCATACGATGGTGTGATGTATTTTGGGCATGACTGGGAGAGATACTCGTCTGATCCCAAATTCCAAGAAGAAATAAACAAAAAGAAATCCGAGGTAGCAAGACAGATTCAGGCGTATAGGGGCCACACAAACTACAACTTTGGCAACAAAACCGTCATACTAGTAGATGATGGAATTGCAACTGGTGCTACGGTTTGTGCCATCATAAAATGGCTACAGCAAAAAACAACCAAAATAATTCTGGCAACGCCAGTGATACCATATGTGACAGCAGAGATTATCAAAAGATTTGGAGTACAAATCATATCTCTGGAAACGCCAAAAGAATTCTCATCAGTCGGGCAATTTTATAGAAAATTTGATCAAATACCTGATTCCATTATAGTTGGAATACTGCACAAGTTTAGCGCACAATCAAAACAGGACAGCTAGCATATTCTGATACCTTTCTGCTTACACTACCAAGTGACTTTAGCTTGGCAACGCCGTGCAATCCTTGGCTGCCAATCACAATAAGATCGGCTGACTTCTTTTTTGCCATATCTAGTATCTGCTCTGCAACATTTCCATTTACTGCCATCTTTGGGTATGCTCTGATCCCACATGATTTGCAAAACCTTACCTGCTCGTTTTGCATTCGCTCGGTTTCTATCTTTGATGCCTGAAGCAGCCTTTTTTGCAGGGTTCCGCGCGCCGACTCTCGCACCAGGCCCAAAAGCGAGCCTGGAGGAACCACGCCGCCAGTAGTGATTATGGTACAAAGATGAATTATTGCGTCATTGTTTTTTGCAATGTCCACTGCGTGCTCTAGTGCCTTTTTGGAATATTTGGAGCCATCAAACGGCACAAGAATTCTCTGATATGTCATTTTACCAAAAGAACCGGAATCTGTGATTTGTGCAAGACTGCGTTTGATACCGATCCCAGGAACAACTCTTTTATTCTTCCCTTGCCCCTGGCACCAATCACTATGAGATCAGCCTTTTTCTTTTTTGCAACACCGATTATCTGCTCAACTGGGCTGCCATACAATATGGCATATGTGAAAAGAATTCCGTGCTTTGCTGCCTTGACTTTGGCTCGCTCTAAAAATATTCCAGCCTCCTTTCTTTGGTAGATCTTGTAGGGCGAGACTGCCGGTACAAACTCTGCTGGCAAAAACGGAATGATATTCAAGCCAAGGACTCTTGCATGGGTTGCACGAGCCATCTCGATCGCCTGGTCCAGTGCCCGTTCGGATGTCTTGGAGCCGTCCATTGGGACAAGAATTCGCTTGATTTGATTTTTTACCATGATGATATGGTTTTGGCTTTTTAATTTAAACATCTTGGTATGATTATCATCCCTAGTAATGATTGATTCCAAATTATCAGCCCTGAGATTTGTCTTTATTCAATAAATACGATTTTTGCTGTCTTGGTGTGAATGGTGTTTTGCAAAATTCTGGTGTGCTGTGATGGA
Organism: archaeon; assembly: GCA_021824845.1. Lineage (GTDB taxonomy): Archaea > Thermoproteota > Nitrososphaeria > Nitrososphaerales > Nitrosopumilaceae > Nitrosotenuis. The sequence continues at coordinate 7,792 of JAKAJY010000182.1, read as the reverse complement.
TCCAAGCACTCAGACAAGGCAATCAAACTATCGTGTGATGTTGCAAAAAAATACGACTCGGATCTTACCATAATGTACGTGGTGGATAAAACCCTCAAATCCGATGTCTTTGCGGGATCCGAATACACAAAAATTCTCAGAAAATACGCGCAAGACACCATACTGAAAGCACAAAGGCTGGCAAAATCTCAGGGAATTGAGCCAAACGTCATCATAAAAGAGGGAAACGTATCTGAGCAAATAATCCAGTATTCCAAAAAGTCAAGGACCGATCTTATCGTGGTTGGCAGCAAGGGCCTTGGCGCAGTATTGCGATTCATGCTTGGAAGCGTTTCCACAAAAATAGCAAACCACTCGCTTTGTTCTGTGTTGATAGTAAAATGAGCATGCATCATGGAGCGTTTTGTGTTTTTTGTGACAACCCAAGGACAATTCATGCCGACAAAAAACAATGGCTAATACACCTGGCAGGCCACCGTGAAAAAATCATTGCGCATATTGTGGATAATTATGAAAAGTGTCCACTCGGTGCATATCCAAGATTGATTCCAAGCAAAACTGAATATGCAGGACACCTAAAATGGTCGCACACAAAAAAAGAACTGTTATTGTGGGCCTATCAGAATTTGATAGAGGGCCAGATCTCTGTTCTGCCCTAGCTTAGTCTTTTGTAAATTGACTTGAATTCTTCTGCCAATGTGTATGCAAGGTTTTGCATGTGGGTGATCTCTATCATGTTTGTTTTTCCGCGGGCAAGCTGTCTGATTAGTGTCATGCATTGGTGAATCTTATTGTGATTGTCTTCTGTTGTATCGTTTGGTCCTTCCACCTTTGTTATAACATCATAAAAGCAGACATTAAAGTCCAAGCAGAACTTTAGAATGTTTTCCTCCCAGTTTTTTGATGTGGTTGGAATCTTCATGCCGTTTGCAAGCTCCTTGAACTCGTTGCCTCTGTCAATTAAGAGCATATCCAGTGACTCTCTTGCCTTTTTTGGATCATATCCATGAAGGTTATCAAGTATGACCATGTTTTTGGGAATCGGTTTTTTACTATTTAATGTCTTAGGGAAAAATCACACCTGAGAGATAATCCTAGAATTGATAATCATGTTCTGATCTTTTAAAGAACAAAAAGACCATCACACACATGACAGAACTTGTCCACGATGTGATGAAAAAAAACGTCATTTCAATTGACTCGTCCATGAGCATACAGGACGCAGCAAAGATGATGGATGATGCATCCATTGGAGCAATAGTAGTTTTAGAAAACGGTGTCGTAGTAGGAATAATCACAGAGCGCGACATGACAAGAAGAGTCATTGCAAAGGGAAAACCATACACCATAAGCGTCAAGGAGGTAATGTCATCACCCGTTGTGGTGGTAAATCCTGATGATTCCGTGTGGGAGGCCGCTCAACTAATGAAGACTCGCAGAATACACCGAATGCCGGCAGTCCAAAATAACATGCTGGTTGGCATGATTACCACATCCGATATAGTAAAGCTGTGCAGCATAGGCTCTGATTCTGAGATGCGCAGGATAACTGAGCAGATTCTTTTGCGAATGAAACCACAATAAAACTAATCAATCGCTAAATTACTGATTTGATTTCTAAATCAATGCGCTTCGTATGGCATACCGTGCTCAAATCGATCCCATGGATAGACAATGTATTCAGTGTCGCGCGTGAGCTCTGAATATACTAACTGCTTTGGATATTTTTTCTTTCTTCTCGCATAAATTGTTGCAAAGACCAACTTGTCTGGATCATCTGCCTTTTGCATTATTTTCCTAAATGTCTCACCGGAATCATAGATATCATCAACAAAAAGTGAATCTGAAGAAACCGACTCATCATCTACTAGAATTTGCTTGATGCCTAGTCTGTCTGCTACGAGTCTTGCTGGCACCAGTCCGCCCCTGCTGATTGTCGATATTGTTTTGAATTCTATATTCTTGTCCTTGAGTTTTTCTACCAATTTCGTAATAGCTGACTCTATTTCGCTCCAATTCTTGTAGTCATGGACAATTCCTTTTTTCACCAATGTATGATTCCCAGCAAAACATTATGACTCTGTCGGTTAATTCTCATGACTGAAATTCAAACCTGGTAATCTGGGGGCGCTTTATGTCGTAATACGGGTAACTCCATAGTGTTGTTCTCACTTGGGAAAATTTTGGTTCCGCTTGATGGTTCTGATAACTCCTTTAGGGCACTAGGTGCGGCAATATTTCTGGCATCCAAGTCTGATTCTGCAATAGACTTGGTGTATTGTGTTTCGGTGTTTCCAAGCATTGAAGTGCAAGTGGTTGATCCGATAAAATGCCAAATCATTGAACGCAAATTTGCGGAATCTGTGCTCAAAAAGGCATCATCAATATGCAGAAAAAGCAACATCAAGGCAAACCAAACCGTTCTGTATGGAACACCGGGTTATACCATCACAAGATACATCAAAAACAACAAAATTGATCTGGTAGTGATTGGCTCGCGCGGTCGTAGCGCAGTAAGAGAGGTATTTTTGGGAAGCGTATCAAACTATGTTTTGCATAAATCACCCGCACCAGTACTGGTGATAAAGTGACTTTCAGCACAACTGATTTAAGATAATTTGTTCTAGTGCTATCATGAAGCTTAAAGGCAAAATTGCAATCATAACCGGCGCATCAAGCGACATTGGAACAGACATATCCAAGAGATTCGCAGAAGAAGGCGCCACAGTAATCATGCTTGGCAGAAATCTCAGGTCGTTGGACAAGGCACGCGGATTGGTCAAGGGAAACGCAGTATCGATGGCATGTGATATCATGAATGATTCTCAGGTGCTAAGTGTTGTGGAGCAAATAGTTGCTCAGTATGGCAAAATCGACATTCTGGTAAACAATGCCGCAAAAATTAACGACGCAATCCACTTTCATGAAATGAAGGACTCGGATATTGTGGATCTGGTAAATACAAACATCTTGGGCACATTCAAGATTACCAAGGCGGTAATTTCCAAGATGCTAGATAACAAAAATGGCTCGATAATCAACATTGGATCTATCTCAAGTGAGCGTGCAATTCCGAGGGTTCACCTAGCCGTGTATTCTGCTACAAAGGCAGCCATTTCGATGTTTACAAAATCAATTGCAGTTGAATATGCAAGAAAGAACATTCGATGCAACTGTTTGAATCTTGGAATAATCAATGCAGGCATGATAAAGCCGTACCTTGATGATCCTCAGGCACGAAAGGTACTGGAGGAAAGGCAACCACTAAACAGAATTGGCGATCCTGCAGATGTATCCAATGCCGCAATATTCATGGCATCTGATGAATCAAAATGGATCACCGGAACCATTCTGAATATAGATGGCGGAAAATCTGCATCTGAAGGATAGTAATTCTCAGAGTTGATTTTCTTCTTTGATATTATAATCACACAATAATATTCAGAAATCATGAATCGTGCAGTTCCACTCTTAGCTGTAATTGTGATGATATCTTTGGTAATCTCAGCTTATGCCGAGGCGGTTCCAGACTGGATAAAAAACACTGCAAAATGGTGGGTGGAAGGCAAAATCACCGAGACTGAATTCCTAAATGCGATAAAGTTTCTAATTGAGAAAAATGTCATCATACTAGAGCAAAAAGAATCAAAGCCCGTTGCTACCGTGGCAAATGTGGTAATTCCAAACGGCAACTCTGAGGTGGGAAATGTCGGATTCTATATTCCGCTAAACCTTGAAATCAAAAAAGGAACTACTGTGGTATGGATAAATGACGATAACATTCAGCATACAATACAAAGCCAGGACGAGCAAGGAAACGTACTGTCACTCTTTAACAGCAAGGCACTAAAGACAAGTGAGCGATTTGCATACAAGTTCAATGAGGAAGGAGTGTATCATTATTTCTGTACAATTCATCCTTGGCGAGTCGGCGTAGTAACTGTTAGCTAGTGATTGCCCTTACCACATCGGATTTTGTGACTATTCCACACAAGACCGATTTTTTTACTACCGGAAGACCACTAATTCCGTTTCGTATCATGATTAGTACGGCGGCTGACACTTGCTCGTCCACATTTACCGTTACTGGGTTTGGGGTCATGATGTCCTCTGCCCTAAATGACAAAATGTAGGAAAGCTGGTTCATTTTGAACTCGTCTGGGTTTGGGTTTAGCCTGTACTTTTCTACCTCCTTTGGGTCTGCAAACTCTCTAATCCACTTTGGCATCTTTGCAGGTAGAAAATCTCGGTTTGTAATTATGCCCACTGGCTTTTTGTTTCGGGCAACTATGATGCGAGATATTTTGTGCTTGACTAGGAGGCTTTCCACCAACAAGAGTGAGTCTGCTGGCATTACAGTAACTACATCCTTGGTCATTATTTGTGAGACCTTGAGTGGCTCTACTGACTGGGTCAAAAACACCGATGCTAGATCTGTCTTTGTTATGATCCCAGCTAGTCTGTCCTTGTCCATGACCAGAATTGAGCTTATTCGATGTGACTGCATCAATTTGGCGCAATCATAAATGGTGTTTGATTTTTTTACTGTGATCAAATCCTTTGACATAAAGTCCCTAACTGAGATCTTGCTGACCTCTTTTCCGCTGAACTTGTAGATTGCCCGCACAAAGTCTTTTTCTGTAATTATGCCCACTGGCTTTTTGCTACTGTTCAGAACAGGCATACGCCCTACATGGTGTCTTAGCAAGACCTCACGGGCCTCAAGCAGATTCATGGTATCAGTTACTGTGATTGCGTTTCTGATCACCTGATCAAGGCTTGGGTTTTTTAGCTTCATACTAATTCTTCTGCCAGTTCAGTTTTTTAAATACACCTAGAAGAATATCAAATCTGAATATCACAACTGGAAATTGTATCATTTATTTAATTCATGTTCTGAATCAAAAAACACATGAGCCTAGATGTAATTCATGACCACTTTAGTGGCATAATGAACAAAAAAATCGATTCCCTAATCAGCAAAGCAGTGCTGGTTGATCCGGCCTCTACAGTATCTGAGGCAATCCATATCATCCTGCATAATAACACATTTGATGCGTTTTACAGGGAAAACCATGTAACACTGAACGTAAACACGCGAGATCTCTTGCTTGGAAAAGACATTGTAAAGATGAATGTCCGCTCGTTTCTGCGTCCAATTTCCAGCCTACAAAAGGGCGATACCATAGAAAAGGCAGTCAACATACTTACCCATAATAGAATTCGCTCAGCGCCGGTAGTAAAGGACGACCAAATCATAGGAGTGGTCTCGGCAAAAGACATCCTAAAGCTGGTATCTGAGCTTGACAACAAGTGGATAAAGGCAAACCAGATCTTTACTGCAAATCCGCTTGTCATAGAAAACAACACCTTGCTGAGCACGGCAAGAATGCTGATGAGCAGTAAACGACTGGATCACCTGCCTGTTGTGAAAAAAGATAAGATAGTCCAGGTTCTGACCTCAAACCACATACTGCATACAATAATCCCATCGGAGCGAGTAGGGCGCGGAGACATTGGATCAAACAAGATGAATCGATTAGAGGTACCAGTTGGAAACCTTGGCACAAACAGAATGGCAAGCTGCGCACCACTTGATGATCTAAATCACATCCTAGATGAGATGCTTCATGCAGACACTACGTTCTGTCTTGTATCTCTATGGGACAATCTGCAGGGAATCATAACATACAGGGACATTCTCAACCTGCTTGGCACCAAAGTAAAGAGCAAGGTTCCGTTGTTTATCGTCGGCATGCCAAAGGACGATAATGCTGGAATAATCGGGGAGAAATTCACAAAGATACTTGATAAGCTGCAGCGAGTCTATCCTGACATCCAAGAGGCCAAAGTCTACGTGAAGAAAAACCATGGCACTGGAAGCAGATACAACTTTGAGGTTTCTACCACAATAATCACACCACATCAAAGGTACATGTTCTCAAGGAGTGGCTATGATCTTAGCAAGGCCTTTGATGAGATATCTGAAAGACTGATGCGCCTGTTATCAAAGCGGGCAAAAAAGCGCTACAAGCTGAGCATTAGAAAAATCTCCCAGCAATGAAAGCAAAAACCAAGACTGCAAACAAAATTTTACTTCTTGGATTTCCGGGAAATGGTCTTATTGGCACATTTACCGTATCGTATCTTATTTCGCATCTGCAAATGAGGCTAATTGGTGATATCAACCACCCAGACATGACGCCCACTCTATTTGTTGAAAACGGCGAGATCCTAAGCCCAATTCGAATCTACCAAAAAGATAACCTTTACGCAATAATATCTGACGTTCCAATTTTCCCAGAGGTTGCGCACGAATTTGTCTCATCCATTGCAGAGTTTTGCCAAAAAAACCACATCAAAAAGGTGATTGTCCCAAGCGGCGTGGATACTCAAAGCACCGATTCCAAGGACACAAAAACGTATGGTCTTGCAACACATCCATCCTTTGAGAAGCTAATGTATGATAATGACTTGCCAAAGTTCATTGCCGGCTCTATTATTGGGACAGATGCCACAGTCATTACTGTATTTAGAAACTATAGGATTCCGCTTTTGATGCTGTATACATCATGTCATTCCTTTTTTCCTGATCCGCAAGCATCGATCTTTGCGATCACGTCTCTGGCAAAGGTGTTAAAAATCCAAGTCGACACAAAAGACATCCAAAAAAGAGTTGACTATTTGCGAATCCAGCACCGTAGTCTGATGCAAGAAACACTTGATGCCATACAGCAACAAGAAAAACAGCTACCCTCCAAGGTGCCCCCGATCTATCGGTGATATCATGATAAAACGACTAGACTATAATTCAATTTTCCAGCTTGGTGATGATCTGGAGCAAAAAATACTCTCGCCTCTTAGCTGTATCAAGGAACACGAATCAAAATGGGTCCTCGAGTTTGATCTGCCGCTGGTTGACAAAAAAGACATCAATGTTTTTGTCGACTCGGATCAAACCATAATAGTTGAGGCAAAACTTCGCGAATCATACTGCGATGAGCACCAAAAAAGCTATCAATACGAATATTTCAAAAAGAGCCTATCCATGCCAAAAAACGTGGATTCAGACAACATATCTGCAAAATTTGCGGACGGCAGGCTTGTAATAACCATACCAAAAACACTCCAGGGAAAGAAAATAAGAATCGAGGACTAGGAGAAGAGTTTTTGTATTTTTTCCCTGTACTGGCTTGATATTTGGCCAAATTCTACAAGGTCTTGATCTGTTGGCGAGATCAATCTCATTGTGTATTGACTCAAAAACACTGAAAATGCATTGCCCACAATCAAACTAAAGCAAGCATCTGTGAGATTCCAGCTTGGGAATGCTGTCTTTATGAATGGCAGGTATGACTTTGTCTGCCCTAGCAATAAATCCATGTGCTTTTTGATGTGCTCTGAGATCTCCTCATGCATCATAATATCTAGTGAAAAATTCTTTTAAAAGATACCAGTAAAATATCAAATCTAATTTTCAAATTGATATTCAGGGCTGGAAATCACCCGTTTGGTTTTATCTGCAAAACCCATAATGACATTATGAAAATCGACGAGCAGCCAGATGTAGACTATGAAACCGTTACAATATCTGGTCTTGGTTTGATTGATCACCTTGGGGTGATGGTACTCAAATCAATAGACGGAAAAGAATTCCAAATGACTGCGTTTTCTTCTGAGGTTGCTCAATACATTGCAAATTTCATGGATGGCAAGCGGGAACAGGTGCCAACCATATACAACATGTTTGAGCAAATGTGTGAGGAAAACGAAATAGTCCTAGTCAAGGTAA
>JAKAJY010000087.1 GCA_021824845.1 archaeon | reverse complement strand
GAGTCTGCCAAAAGATCCAGTCCCAATGCAAGTGTCATTGCACCATCGCGAACTTGGTTGTGCTTGCCATACATGAATCCGCCGTTTTCCTCAAATCCGATCAATGCTTTTTGAGGCACCATTTTTCTTGACACTTCTACGCTTCCGACCTTTGTGCGAATTACTTTGGATTTTGTTTTTGCCGCTAGTTCTTCAATGGCCGAGCTTGAATTAAGGCAAGTCACTACTTTGGATTTCGGATATTTGTTTAGAATGTGGTTTGCCAACAATAATGCGGACTTGTCACCAGTTAGGATTTTTCCTTGGTTGTCACAAAAGATGCTGCGATCACCATCACCATCAAATGCAATGCCGAGTGCTGCCTTTGTTTTTAGAACTGTTTTGGATAGTTTTTGTAGGTTTTGTGGAGTAGGCTCTGATCCTCGTCCTGGAAACTGACCGTCGATTTTTTCATTGATCAGAAACGTTTTGCATCCAAGGTCCCTGCACAGGATTGGTACAGCTGCTGCCTGTGCTCCATTTCCCAAATCCACTACGACTGTGAACTTTTTTGATCTTATTTTTTTGTAGTTTACTTGTGATATTATTCCATTGATGTATGTCGAAATTACTCTTGATTCTGTTCCTGTTTTGCCGATTTTTTTGAATTTGGTCCATTTTTTCTCAAAGTAGATCTGCTCAATTTTTGTCTCGTCTTCTCGTGAGATCTCAACTCCATCACTTGCCACGGGTTTGATTCCGTTGTATTGTGGCGGGTTGTGAGATGCAGTAATCATTATTCCACCTGAATAACCAAGCTTTTTTGTAGCATATTCCAGTGCGGGTGTCGGCACAAGACCAACAAGATTGCAATCAAGCCCAGAATAATTCAGAGTAGAGCAGATTACCTTGGCAAGTATTGGACTGGAATCACGACCATCATATCCCACAAGAATTGGCCCTTTCTTGAAATAAGCAGCAAGTGAAAGCGTCAGATCATGGACAAACTGCAAGGTAAAGTCTTTGCCAAAGACACCGCGGACTCCGTTTGTTCCAAAAAGCTTGCCCATTGATTCTGGTTTTGCAGGGTTAGATTTGTGCTTTATTGGAATGGGGCTTTTTTGCAATAAATGTACCAGTTCCAATAATTACCGCTGCTGCGGCTAGGAATAGAATCCAATCATATCCAATCAGGGTAACTGTTTGACCTGAAAACGGTATCAAAATTGGAAATGAGCTGCCGATTTTGTCTGATAAAAGTACATCAAATGAGACGTGTGTCAATATAGATGCAAGCGATATTGCCCCAAGCCGGTAATCCCTTTTTCCTAAGACATACATCATTATCGGAACTGAGATTACTGCATAAACAAACGAGTGCCCCATTCGCGGTATTGCCTCCAAATTCAAGAACTGGATTAGATGATCGGCATCAAGTGCTATTGGAAACAAACCTGCAATGATCAAGTATCTAACGCTAAGTGTTGCGATGCCAGCTATCATGCCAAATGTGATATGACCTACCACATGTTCGACGGAGATCCCACTGACCTCAAGCGGATTGCCGATCAGATACGGAGTGGGTAGAAGATTGCCAGAGATTGGCAACAATCCAATCATAGAAAAAGCAGTAGCAAGTCCAGCATACAGTCCACTGGTAGCTAGGACGAATTTGGGCAGATTCAATCTGTTTTTCATTTGTTGTCCCCAATTTTTAGGAAGAGGTCTAGGTGGCTAGCCAAAATGGTAAGCAATAAGTTTGTGTAGAATTTGAGCATTGATGCGGGGGTCGCCAAGCCTGGTCAACGGCGTAAGGTTTAGGCCCTTATCTCTTAGGGGTTCGTGGGTTCAAATCCCACCTCCCGCACCATTCTGAATCATGTCAAGCCAGACCTAGGTTAATAAAGTGAAATTGTAACACAACTCCATGAAAAAGATCCGAATAGGAATTACAGTTGTGGGCAAGGACCGCGAGGGTGTGGTTGCGTCATTTACAAATTTGATTTTCCAAAAACAAGGCAACATTGAGAAGGTAAACCAAAACGTCATCAAAGGATTATTTGGGATGCACCTTGAGGCATCGTTTTCTCGCGAATTTGATGTAAAAAAATTTGACCGTGAACTACAAGACTTGGGAAAGCAGCTTGCAATGGAAGTAAGCGTATATCATGAGATAAACTCGGACAAAAATATCGCAGTCTTTGTCACCAAGGAACCACACTGCCTTGAAGCACTGCTAGCTGCAAAAAGCCAGCTAAAAGGCAAGATCAGCGTTATTGTTGGAACCGAGAAAACATTGGAATCATATGCAAAAAAGGCTGGAATTCCATTTGTCCTAGTGGATGAAAAAGAGCAGCAGAAGGCAGAAGACCATCTAATTGAGATTTCTAAAAAATACGACATTGACTTGGTGGTATTGGCAAGATACATGAGAATAATGACTCCAAACTTTGTTTGGCGTTATCCACATCGAATAATCAACATACATCCATCGCTGCTTCCTGCATTTCCTGGCGCATTCGCATATGCACAAGCATTTGAGCGGGGAACAAAGATAGTCGGTGTGACTGCTCACTATGTCACAGAAGAGCTAGATCAGGGACCGATAATATTTCAGGATTCATTCAAAGTTGATTCTGCAGATACGCTGGAGACCATAAAAGAAAAAGGCCAAGAACTAGAGGCGCAGACATTACTAAAGGCAGTCAAGATGCACCTTGATGGAAAGCTGGAAGTCTCTTGGAGAAAAGTCTACACAAAATGACAGAGATTCGCATCCTGACTGATCCCATTATTCGCAAAACAAAGTCAAAATCTGCAATCATACCAGTAGGCTCACTTGAGCAGCACGGTGCTCACTTGCCAATATCCACGGATTCCGACATAGTAACCGAGGTAGCAAGGTATGTTGCCAAAAGATGTGGCCTGTTATTGTTTCCCACCATACAGTACGGAGTATCATTTGAGCATGCCCCGTTTTTCAATCTGAGCATCAAAGACAAGACCTTACAGAACTATTTGGTCGATCTTTGTGTTTCGCTTGGCCAGAATAAGATAAACAGAATCATCATACTGAACGGCCATCATGGAAACCAGAATGCGCTCAAATCACTTGCCAGCAAAGTTGCCAAAATGACACATGGAGAGACAAAGGTGTTTGTGTTCTCTTATTGGAGATTCATGGACAGGGAGTTTGATCATGCTGGATTTGTTGAGACATCACTCATGCTGGCATTAACAAAACAAGTAAAGATGAGACTTGCCAAAAAGGGGCTCACCACTCAAGACATGACCACATCACAAAAACAACGTATCTCAAGACTAGCATCAAAGCAGTTCATCAAGGCAACGAAAAACGGAATTTGGGGAAACCCCACAAAGGCGACAAAAAAAGACGGGCAAGAAATTTTTTCCGAAATTACGCAAAATCTCTCCAAAACAGTGTCAAAGTTGATGCACTGACTAAGACTCTATTGTTCACTACTGAAACTTTAATATATTAACAGCATAGGGGATCCAATAAGTGAATTAAATGTCAGTTGACATGGCAGTAAAAGTATTGGACGAAAGCATCGACAAAGTAGTTCTAATCAAGCTCAAAGGCGGCAAAACCATCCGAGGCAACCTCAGAGGTTTTGATCAGCACATGAATCTGCTACTCGACAGCTCAGAGGAAATCCCAGCTGAGGGCGAGACAAAAAGCATAGGAACCATAGTTGTGCGTGGAGATAACGTAGTAATGATATCTCCTCCACCAGCGTAAGTGGTGTCTGATTTATGACTCGTGGAACTCCATCGATGGGGCTTTTCTCAAGGAAAAAGCCTCACATTAGATGCAGAAGATGTGGAAATAACTCGTATCACAAGAGACATCACAGATGTTCAAGCTGTGGCTTCCCAGATGCAAGAATTCGAAAATATTCTTGGATTAAATGGTACGCCTAAATGGAACTAGCTCTAGTCATTAGTTCTTTGGCCGGGGCTGCAACTGCGGCAACAATTAACAAATTCCCAAAAGGCAAAAACAAGATGCCTTTGATTGGTGCCAACTCCCACATTAGGGCACAAATTGACTCGTTACGAATAGAAAAAGAGATTTTACAAAAAACCATTTCACGATTATATGGCGAGCCGACTACGCTCACCAAGGTCCAAGTTGACAAATTATTATCAAAATACCAGTACCAGCTTGGCATCATACTGGCTAAAATAGAAAAACTAGAGCAGGCATCAAAATATCCAGACCTTGGCCCACTGGGCGATGGCCTGATGAGTCTGATGGACCAAAAACTATCTGCGCTGGATAAAAGACTGGCAGACATTTCATCAAAGATTCAGCTAGCCCAAACCATACAACTGGAAAAACCAGAGACAAAGAAAGAGGAAAAAATCGAGACCAAGGTGGAAAAACCTGTCATAGTACAGCAAAAATCTGAAATTGTAACTACACAAAACATCGAGGAACTAATCAAATCGTTTGCAAAGCCAGGAAAAAGAATAGAGCTTGCAACACTAACTGAGATTCCGGATGCTCCAATACCGCCAGTAGAATTTGAGACCAGAATCGAGCCTGCGGTTGACACACCGGAAATCCAGATTCAAACCCAGGCTGAAATCACATCACCGGTAATTGAGGCAAAGCAGGAGATCATACAACAGATTGCAGAAACAGTTCAGCCTCAGGTAGTAAAGCCATTTTTGAGTGAGCCAATCAACATTGAACAAAAAATAAGGGATGAGCCGCCAAAGCTTGAATTCAAACAAGCAGAGCAGGAAAAGAAAAAACCTAAGATGAACATCCCAGAACCAGAAGAGGTTGAAGACGATGAGGATGATCTTGATTCCATTAAACGCGAAATAATGAAGACATTATCGAAACTAGAGCAGGCCGAGGTAGAGTAATTGTCATTTGATGATGCCATTGAGGCATTATCCAAGGACGCACTAAAATTCGTAAAAAACAATTCTGTTTTGGGCCTTGGTAGCGGCCGGGCGGCAACTGCATTTGTAAAAGAGCTTGGAATCCAGATCAAAAAGAAAAAGCTAAACGTCCATGCAGTACCTACATCATTACAGATAAAGCTGGTTGCAGAACAGGCCGGAATCCACTTGATCAGTGCGGACCAGATAGAAAAGATCAATGTCGTGTTTGATGGGGCAGATCAGATAGATTTGCAAAAAAACCTGATCAAGGGAGGTGGTGGCGCCCTACTGCGAGAAAACATTCTGATATCATCTGCGGAAAAAGTCGTGATAATGGCAGACGAATCAAAATTTGTGAAATATTTCAATCGCACCGTGCCAGTAGAAGTTCATCCATTTGCAAGAAATACTGTAAGAAGATTCCTCCAAAAACTAGGCGGAAAACCACAAATTCGCACAATAGAGCGTGGCTATCCATTCATTACTGAAAACGGCAACATAATCTATGATTGTGATTTTGGTACAATAAAGTCACCAAAATTGCTTTCCGGCAAAATAAAGCAGATTCCGGGTGTGGTCGAGGCTGGAATATTTACACGAAAAGCAGACATCATCTACAAGGCAAAAGAAAACGGTAAGTTTGAGATTCTAAGATAGGTTTCTTTTGACCATTTGTCCATGGCCTAGTTTTCCAACAACTTGCATGTTCTCAGTTACCAGCTTACCTCTGACCATTGTTGTTATCGGCCATCCCCTTAGATTCCATCCCTCATACACCAAATAGTCCGAAAACGATCCAAAGAACTCGGAGCTTACGGTATGCTCTTTTTTCAGATCAACTAGCGTGATATCTGCATCAAACCCATTTTGGATAGAGCCCTTGCCAGACAGTCCAAAGATCTTGGCGGCATTACCACTTGACAGGTGTGCAAGCTGCTGCAAATTGATCTTGTTTTTGTTTACACCCTCTGACAGCAATATTGGCAGGGATGTTCCAATTCCTGGAAAGCCGGCAAGGGAAGACCAGACGTCTTGTCCGACTTTGAGCTTGAGTTGGTTTGCCACATGATCCGTTCCTATTGTGTCAATGTCGCCGCTGATCATTGCAGACCAGATTTTTTCATTATCGGATGAAGTTCTGATTGGTGGCATTACCTTTGCTAGATATCCGTTTTGCTTCTCATATGACAATGTCAGGTAATGCGGGCATGTCTCTACGAAGATTTTTGTTCCCTTTTTTTTCTCTTGAGATATTGTGTCCAGTGCTATGGCAGAGCCAATGTGCACAAAGTATATGGTCGTGCCAAACTCTCGTGCGATTTCACAAACTTTTTTGATGCTTTTTGCCTCAGAGTCCGGCGGCCTGCTTTGCGACCATGCTGCAAGGCCATCCTTTTTGTCCTGCTTTGCTTTTTTGATTCCGCATCCGCACATTTCATAGTCTTCTGCATGAACCAGAACCGGGCAGCCAAGGCTTGCCGCATTTTTGCAGACCGCGTGTATTGTACTGGTTTCAAGCTGGACCGTACTCTCAAAGAGACTTGATGAACCCGGATCCATGTCCATGTAGACGTGGCCGACCTCACCTCCAAGATTCATGTAGATTTTAAATGATGTAATATTATGTTCTGTGCAGTATTTCATATCGCCTGCCTGCTTTTCATCAAAAATTGTTGCATGTAGGGTGTAATCGACATAGTGAGATTTTTTTGATGCATTCAGCTGGTCCTGCAGATGTGTGTAGTAGGGCCTGCCAAGCCTTAGCATTCGCATCATTGTAGTGACACCGCCAAGTGCAGCTGCCTTTGATTCTGTTCTTGCCGCCTCATCTATTGGGGAATAAACGCCATAGTGAACGTGTGTGTCTATGACGCCGGGAATTGCTACCAGTCCTCTTGCGTTGATTTTTTTATCGCATGGTGGGACATCAGTAGTAAAATCAATTATCTTTCCGTCATCAATTACCAGATTTCGCTCAACCATTCCTTTTGGAGTGATTGATTTTGCATCAACAATTACACAATCGACGGTCAACTATACTAATTGGAAAAACTCTGGCTATTATTCTTTGATCTCTACCAACTGGTGTGATATGTGATCTGTTTTTGGGTGAGCTTGTCAATACTCACGTCCATGGAATGTAATGCATCAAGTGCTACTTGCTCGTCAATTTCTTGTGGTACTGGATAGATTTGGCTTTTCATTTTTTTGTGGTTTTTCAGAATGTACAGTATTGAATATAGCTGGTTTGAGAACGACAGTGCCATGATTTCCGGCGGATGGCCCTCTGATGCAATCAGGTTTGCCACGCGCCCCTTGCTGACCAAATAGACTTTTTTGTGGTTTGGTAGAATGCATTCATCAAGGTTTGGCCTGACCTGTCGCACTTTTTGTGATAAAAGAAATTTTACATCAATTTCCACATCAAAGTGGCCAACGTTTCCCACCACGGCACCATCCTTCATTGATAGGAGGTGCTGTTTTGTTATGATATCTCGCATGCCCGTGCATGTGATGAATACATCACCTATCTTTGCTGCCCAGCTCATTTGCATTACAACAAATCCGTCCATGTGGGCCTCTAACGCCTTAATTGGATCTACTTCGGCTATGATGCATTTTGCACCCATTCCCTGGCATTTTTTTGCCACGCCCTTTCCAAGCCAGCCATAGCCTGCAACTACTATTTTTTTTGATGCAAAAAGCAGATTCATTGCCTGTAGAAATCCATCAATTGTTGACTGGCCAGTCCCATATTGGTTATCAAATAGCATCTTTGTTCTTGCATTGTTTACTGCAATGATTGGATGATACAGCTTGCCTTGTTTTGTCAAAGACTTGTACCTTGTTATGCCAGTTGTGGTCTCCTCTGTTGCGCCAAGGATTTTGAGATTTGTCTTGTGGGCCTTGATGGTAAGATCTCCACCATCATCTGTTATGATGTCTGGCTTGTGCTGCAGTACCATGTTCTGGCACCAGTCATATTCGGATTTTGATTGGTTTGACCATGCAAAGACTTGGATTCCCCGCGAATCCAAAAAGGCCGCAATGTCGTCTTGTGTAGTTAGTGGATTTCCTGCGCAGCATATCACTTTGGCTCCAAGCTCTTGTAGGCCCATCAACAAAACAGATGTCTCTTTTGTGATTTGGAGGCAGACTCCAAGTCTTGCTCCCTTGAGTGGTCTTGATTTTTTTAGTTTTGATATGGCATGGGTTAGAATTTGCATATGAGTGTGGGCCCACTCGTATTGGGCCTTGCCTTTTTCTGCCAGAGCGGGGTCTTTGATTTTGCTCAATTATGGTATGATTGGGTTTGGTGTATGATTAATGATTTGTTAAAGACTAGAAATAGAACTAGGTTTTTTGATATATGAGGGCTGGTGGCTTAGTGGTATAGCGCTGCATTCGCAATGCAGAAGTCGAGAGTTCAATTCCCTCCCAGTCCACTATTTTATGTATAATGTTAGAAGTGGGGTCATGCGTAATTAGGAACAAAATAGGGGCAGATTTGCCCTACAATGTATACAGATGACAGTGATAATGAAAGAAATTAACTATAGAAAATCATCACACTAGTTTGAACGGTTAATGTTTATTCTATTACAACATCTTTTCCAGCCAAAATTATGATACTTTACAATTGTAAATTACTGTGATTAAATATCAAGCTAACCATCAGTAAGTTATGCAATCCCTAGAAACAAGAAAACTCCTAGTTGTATCCTTGTTTGTATTGTTTTCATTTGTGTTTTTAGGAATAATTTCCTCGTTTACGGTCGGCATCGTTGGTGCAAATAATGCCCTATCGTATAGCAGCTGGCTTGTAATTGCATATATCGCAGGCCTATCCATGATAATTCTTCCATGTACAATGCCAGTCGTATTTGTTATAGTCCCACTCAGCATGGGTCATGGCTACAAAAAGGGCTTGGGCATGTCACTGCTCTTTGGTGCAGGCCTAGTAGCTACCATAACTTTGTACGGCCTTGGTGTTGCCATACTAGGCAATACCGCATCTTTAGATCAGATATCATTTACAATGTTTGTAATAGCAGGAATAATTGCATACATCTTTGGCCTCTCGCAGCTAAGGCTAGTCGATCTGAAAATTCCGACATATTCTGGAACTCCAAAATTCATACTGGAGCGAGGTGACTATACCAAATCTCTTTTCATGGGATTATTACTTGGGAACGCCGGAGTTGGCTGCCCAAATCCCATGTTTTACTGGCTTTTGATTTACATTGCAGGCACAGGAAGTGTAGAAGTTGGTTCGTCACTTGGCCTAGTTCACGGAGTCGGCCGTGCAATACCGCTAATCTTGATTTCAGCACTTGCAATCATTGGAGTAAATACCACAAAAGGCCTTGTTGCAAACCGAATCAAAATTGAAAAGATGACTGGATGGATGCTTGTATTTTTGGGCTCTTTTCTCATAATCAATGGAATCCCCGGAGGCCATCAGTGGTACGAGGAGACCTTTGTGCATATTATGTGGAACAATCTTGTTTCCATGTCTTCAATTTCTCCAGAGTTTCATGTGGGCCAGCACACGCATGATCCATTACCAATAGAGATGCCGAGAAGTATGGTTCCGGTAGTATTGATTTCACTTTTGGCCGCACCAATAATGTGGAAGATTTACATAAACAGAAAGGAGAGAGTTGCAACATGAAGGATCCCGTATGCGGCATGGAAGTCGGCACAAAAGGCCAGCCAGTTATTCATGGCGGTAAAGAATACTATTTTTGCTGCGCTACCTGTAGATGGGCCTTTGAGCAAAACCCAGACGAATTTACAAAATAGAACCAGAATACTAAATTTGCTAATATCTCAATAATCTAGATTAGAAGTCCCAGTAAACATTATAGGTCTACAAGCCAAATTCAATCCATGAAGGTCTTCAACGGAAAGCAATCTGCTCAGGACTACATGTCTGCACATACTTTGGCATTCTCAACCCCAGAATTAACACTGATGCGCTATGCGTTCTGGCTAGGCGATATCATCCCGGATCCAAAGGACAAAGACAACACCATACCAAGGATTCTGGCATACGTTGAGGAAAAAGACTTTGCACCGGTTGAAATTATAGACGATGAGCACTATGAACCAACAGGTGCTGTGCGAATCACAGGCACATACGGCAATGTGAATAAGGTATCGGGGGATGCCAAGTTTTGCTCAGAGTGCGGCTCCAAGATCTCGGCTTCTGCTAAATTTTGCACCGAGTGCGGCGCAACCCAAGATTAGAGAATCTTTATCTCAAATCGGTTTGTGATATAACCATGGCAAAAAAGACCGTAAAAGCCAAAGCAAAAAACTGGGATTCCCTATGGTCGGAATACTCGAATCTGCTAAAAAAATGGGCGCAGAACTTTGATACACTCAAAAAGACAAGCGGAGAGATTCAATCAAAGTACAACGAGGTAATGCTAAAGGCAGCAAGTGAGTCCAGTGAAAAAACCATCAAGGAATTTCACCAAAACTGGCAAAAGGCAATGAATGATGCGGCACTGGAAGCATTCAAGCAGTTTGATAAGAATTGGGAAAATGTCACAAACCAGGCAGGAATGGACCAGCTAAAAGCGTATGGCGAATTAATGAACAGTTTTGCAAAGACTTGGCAAAAAATGTGGCAGAAATAATTTTTCTATTTTTTATGTTTTAGTTCCACACTTTGTGCAGAACTTGGCACCTGCACGCAAATCAGCTCCGCATGATCTGCATCCGCCAGACGATACAGATGATCTTGGCATCAATGACGGATCAGGTGATGGTAGTGTTCCAGGAGACGAGAATCCTTGCTGTGCAGATACTACAGACGGTGGTCTTCCAGGTGTTTGTGCAGGCATTACAGGTACTCTGCCCATTCCGGACATTCCCATGCCGGGTGAGCCCATTCCTGGCATCAATCCAGGCGATTGTGTTCCACCCATTCCTCCAGCGCCTGCCCTGTCCAGTGCTTTTTTGAGCTCAAAGATTACCTTGACTGCCAGAAACTCTAATGCTGAATATGCAACGGTATAATCACCCAGTTTTTCAAAGAATTCTTTTTCCGTCATTTTTCCTTGCTTGAAGAGATTGTTTGCATCCAAAAATGACTCGTAATATCCTTGAGAATCCTTGAACAGATTGTCTAATTTTTCTGCTAAAAGATTAAGTGTATCTACTTCTCCTAGTGACATGCCAAAAATCCATTCAACGGATATTAATTATTTGGGATCGAAAAAGAAAAGTTTAGGCGTTTGCAAGTGCGCGCTCGATCATGTTTTTGTACGATTCCTTTGATGCGGCGCCTACTTGTTGCGCTACGACTTGGCCTTTGTTTAGCAACATTAGTGTCGGAATTGAAAAGATGTTGTATTTTGCTGCCAGCTCGTTTGCCTCATCGACGTTTACCTTGACAAACTCTACTTT
>JAKAJY010000053.1 GCA_021824845.1 archaeon | reverse complement strand
GCGTGGCACAAAAAAATTGGAGAAAAGTGCCGAATCCACACACGGATTAATACAAAAAGATCTATTACTTGATTAAAAATGATCTTCTCACACATTTCTGATACTCACTTGGGCCTAACGCAGTATGGCCTACAGGAAAGAGAGGATGACGTGTATTCGGTGTTCAACGAGTCCGTTGACACATCCATCAAGGATCATGTTGATTTTGTGATTTTTGCAGGAGATATCTTTCATGTTCCAAATCCATCAGGCACTGCCATCCTACAAATGGCAAATGCACTAAAACGACTAAAACAAAACAACATCGAGTCGTTTTTTGTGCTAGGCGAGCACGACATTTCCAGAATTCGCTCATCTCCAATACCATATGTGTATCACAATCTTGGATTCTCAAAATATGTGGGCCAAGGCACTCCAATCACGCACAAAGGTGTGCTGATTGCTGGGTTTGATAAGATCAGGCGCGGCGAGATGTCCAAGTTTTATGACAGATTCTCCGAGCTCGACAAGATTGCGGCAAGCCACCAAGGTCACAAAATACTGGTAATGCATCAGGGAATCTCTGAGATAAACCAGTTTGCAGGAGAATTGGCATCAACGGATCTGCCAAAGAACTTTACGTATTATGCGATGGGCCATCTCCACGACAAGTTCCTAAAACAATTCTCCCACTTGGGTGGACCAGTCGCATATCCAGGATCCATAGAAATGACAACAAGTGAGGGAATCAAGGAGACACAGAAAGGATTCTATGAAGTGGATATATCATCTCCCGAGGCAAGGCCAAGCTGGGTAAAACTAGACACACGGCCCCAGTTCTCAGATAAGATAGAGTTTGAAAATCTAAATGGATCGATTACAAAAATAATTGAAAAGATTTCCAGTTATGCCAAAAAACCCATCATTGAGATAAAAATTCATGGTAACAACATAGATTCAGATATCATACAATCACAAACTATACGACTTGCTCCACACACCCTACACTGTACTTGGAAGATAACACAGACAGATGACTCTGGAGGGTCCGTTCTATTAGAGCGACCATCAAATATTGATGATGAGTTATTCAGGTTGGCAACCAATTATTTGGGAACAAGAGAAAACGCTACATTTGCAATCCAGGAATTATTACCATTACTATCCACAAACAAGATCAAAGAGGCAGAACAAGCAATATTGGAAGAATTTGAGCGATTCAGGGGCAAGAAATGATTACATCCATTGAGCTTGGTAATTTCATTTCTCACTCAGAGACAAAGCTGGACTTTGAAGATGGCGTTACTGTCTTTGTTGGTCACAATGGGGCTGGAAAATCAAGCATTATTGATGCAATAACGTTTGGTCTGTTTGGGGAGCACACCAGAAAATCAAATAAAAGTCTGATTCGACGTGGAACAAGCCAAGCATATGTCAAAGTCAGATTTTCTGCAAAAAACAAAAAATATGA
The DNA here is from genome assembly GCA_021824845.1 of archaeon. Lineage (GTDB taxonomy): Archaea > Thermoproteota > Nitrososphaeria > Nitrososphaerales > Nitrosopumilaceae > Nitrosotenuis. The sequence goes on along the minus strand of JAKAJY010000053.1, from coordinate 1,055 downwards.
GGTAACTCGAAAAATAGATGCAAAAGGCACACTTGCTGCCCAGTTTGTAGAGATTCAAGGAGACCAAGAACTAGTAAAGGCGGCAGGCGAGCGCAGGCAGTTTGGGGAATCGACTACTCATGAGATAGAGACAACGCTGGGCCTTGACTTTCAGAAACTCAAGATAGCATCAATTGTCCAGCAGGGCGAGCTTAGTTCCATCATAAAGGCAAAGCCAAAGGAGTTCAAGGAATTGCTAAACGCGATAATTGGAATCGACAAGCTTGATTTGGCATCAGAGAATCTCAAGGTTGTCCAGAAGAATTTCAGACAGACAATCTACAAACAGTTTGGGTATGATGATACACATATTCCGATTCTCACAGTAGAGCTGGAAGAGAAAAGACAAGAGATCAAAGATTTGGAACCGCATCTAACAGAATTGCAAAACAAAAAGCAGACCAAAGCAAAAGAAGTTGAATCATTACAACTTCAAGTAGATACAGACTCTGCCAAAGAATCCATCCTAAAGCAAATCGAGGATCGTAAATCAGAGTTTACAAAATATGTCAGAAATGCAATCATTTCAATTCAAAAAAACATAACTGAAAAAGAACGCAAAATACGTGACTGTCAGGACTGCTTTGAGATGGCTGACAAAAAGAATGAGATGGAATACACCAACCATACGATAAAAACCGAAATTGAAGAGATTCGGAAAAAAATGTTAGAATGTGAAACAAAAAAAGCAGTCCTAAATGAGCATGTCGAATTGGCAAAAAAACTCCAGCTCCAAGACGGCAAGTGTCCAGTTTGTGACTCACATGTAGACAAGCTGAATCCAGTCTTTGAGGTAGATCATCTAAAATCAGAACAAGAAAATCTGGAACTGCAAATCAAATCACTGGAGGAAAAAAGACAGCAGACTACAAAACTTGAATCAGAGATATCAGAGCAGGTCAAAAAGGCAACTGTTGCCAAGGCAACACTTGATGCACATTCCATACAAAACAGAGAACAGATCATTACCCTAATCCAAGAGGTGACAGCACAAAAGGCGCAAATTCAAAAGATTC
>JAKAJY010000023.1 GCA_021824845.1 archaeon | reverse complement strand
ATGCAACTGTGTTTGATGATGAGAAGATTTGCAGTGAGTTTTTTTTAGATGATCTAAATGACTTGTTTACAGTGAGATGGTTCGCCACCTCTTCAGCTGGATCAAGAAACATAACTTTAGGAAATAATTTTTCCAAATAACATAACAAAAACGGGAGATGTGTGCTGGATAAAATCACAACATCAATGTTTTTTTGTACAATAACATCACAAAGCATTTGCAGAATTATCTTTTCGGAAAATTGCTTATTGGAAAAAAATTTTGCTGATTCAACAAGATCAATCAGCTTGCTTGCATCAATTTTTGTAACAGAAATGTTTTTGGAAATATGTTTTTTAATGTATTTACTGGCATACTTGCTGTTTATTGTTGCAGTTGTTCCCAAAACAGCAATCGAATTTGTTTTTGTTTTCTTTTGTGCTTCCATCAGAGGGGGCAACACACCCATTACTGTCTTATCATCAAACAAGTCTGGAAATAACAAAGTGGGCGTATTAGAGCCAACAATGATAACATCTGGTTTGAATTTTTTATTTAGTGATTGTATTGTATTTGTTATGATTCTGTAAAGTTCCTTCCTGGTTTTTTTTCCGTATGGATAGTTTTTTTGATCAGCAAAATATACAATGTCTGCCTTGGTAGTTTTTCGAATCGCTTGTATTATGGATAGTGACCCTAACCCAGAATCAAACACTACAACCTTGCCCATGATCACCCATCCACCCCCTTGGGATTTACGCTTTGTTAGCTAAATTTACTCTTGAGTTGATTATAATGCACTACCCCAATTAAGAATTAAATCCAAAACAGATGCGCATGACCGGCTTCGAGAAAAATTGGGCACGTCAGGAAACTGCAAGTGTGGCAGACAAACTTCGAGACTCTGTCAAGCCACAGGGTGCATTGAAACCAAGAATTCAAACCGCAGTCAACAAACTGCAATTGCAAATCTCAAAAATGGATTCGATGTTAAACAAGTTGCACGAACGTGACGCTCAACTATTCAAACGAATCGTAGCTGCTATGCAACAGCATGATACAAGTGCGAGTCGTGTCTTATCAAACGAACTAGCTGAAATACGCAAAGTTACAAAGATGCTAGGCAATGCAAGAATGGCATTAGAACAAGTACAATTGCGCCTCACCACCATACATGATCTTGGTGATGCAATGGTAGCAATAGGTCCAGCAATGTCGACAATGAAGGGCCTCAAGTCATCACTTGGACGCTTTATGCCAGAAGCAGATGCAGAGCTTAACTCTATGACACAGACACTCAGCGGTTTGATGATGGACTCACTAGCAGGCGATGCATTCAATGTTGGATCCGATGTTTCAAGCGAAGAGACAGAGAAAATCCTACAAGAAGCATCAGCAGTTGCAGAACAGCAAATCGGGGACAGATTCCCATCAGTTCCCTCACCTTCTGGACTTTCGTCCCAATCAAGCTCCTCAACTTACGAGTAAGCTCTGATCGGCGAATTTCTTTTTGTTTTTCTTAATTATTTGTGCTCATCTTTTTTGCTAGAATGAAGATTTGATTCCACTCATCCCATAGTAGTCTGCCTGTCTGGGTGTTTTGTCTACTTGGATGATAGCTGCACAAAACAATGTATTTTTCCAGCTTTATCACACCCCCATGAGAAAATTTTGCCTTTTTTATGGTTAAAATCCTGCATATTGCATCAAATGCAATTCTTCCAAGGCATACAATAACTCGGACATTCTGTAGATATGTTATCTCTTTTTCCAAGTATATAGAACAGTTTTGCATTTCCTGCCTTGTTGGTTTGTTATCTGGCGGCGCACATCTGACTGCTGCTGTGATATAGCAATTAATCAGAGAAAAACCATCGTGTACGTTATGACTGGTAGGTTTTGTTGCTAAATTGTTATGATAAAGCACTTTTGCTACCCAATCCCCCAGGATGTTTACTGGAGATAGCCTACCTGTTCTATTACCGCCATGTGCAGCAGGAGCCAAGCCTACAATCAGTATCTGTGCTCTAGGATCACCAAAGCTTGGCAATGGTTTTCCCCAGTATTTTTCGTTAGAAAACCGCTTTACCTTGTCTTTTGATATTTGTTTAATGTATGAATTCAGTCTTGTACATTTTTTACATTTGATTATGCGATTGTTTAGCGGCTGAATGGGGTTTTTTGAATTCAAAGTGTTAGTTTTTTGATTCTTGTCACCAGCACAACAGGTACAATTGCTAACACCATTACTAATGGTGCAAGATAAAATTCTGGCAGTGATTTGTCTGGTGAGTAGATTTCTCCCCAGTCAGCAGGGCTTGAAAATCCATTATTTGTAATAATATCATCAGGATATGTATAGAATTTTTTTGTATTTTCATCAAAAACTGCAAAATTAAATCCATATACACTTGATCTTCCTATCAAATCAGTAGGTATTTTGAACTCATAGGTAGTGTGGGGGATACCTGAATACCTGTCATTTTCATCGGACGATGTTCCTATTCCAATAAATCCATCGTAGTTT
>JAKAJY010000176.1 GCA_021824845.1 archaeon | reverse complement strand
AGCATATTCTGTGTCGTCTGATTCTGGTGTCTAGGCCTTCTTCTAGGATGATATTCATTGCCTCTCTGTATGCGTATAGTAGTGGTAAGGCTGGTGTGAATGGTGTGTGCTTTGCCTCTTCGTAATAGTGGAAGTATCTTGATAAATTAAAGTACATTGTCTTTGGTGGATTTGCGTTCATGTATTTTTTGGTGCGCTCATTTACGACAATTGGTGAGATTCCTGGTGGTGCTGCAAATGCTTTCTGAGCTCCTGTCATCGCAACATCGATTCCCCACTTGTCCATCTCAAGGTCTTCGCCGCCAACAATAGAGACTCCATCGACTACATAGAATGCATCATTTCTTGCGGTAAGGTTCTTGATTTTATCCAAATATTTTATCATGGTACCAGTTGAGGTCTCGTTCCATACGCAATAGAATGCCTTGACGTCCTTGTTGTTATCAAATGCCTCCTTTACCTGATCAAAGGTTGCGTTGGTGCCAGGTGTGCTTTCTAGTTTTATGACTTTGGCGCCTGCCCACTCTAGCATTTGTGCTAGTCTGCCGGAGAACTCGCCATTGGTTGGAATGATTACTTTGTCGCCTGGCTTTACAATATTGATGACACTTGCCTCTACTGCGCCGGTTCCAGATGCTGAAAGCAAGACTGCTTCACCGCTGCTCTTGAAAACTTTTTGGGTTTTCTCAACTGCGTCTTGGTATAATTCTACGAAATCATCACTTCTATGGTTAATCATTGGCGTGATCATTGCACGCATTACTCGCTCTGGTACGTTGGTTGGACCAGGTAGCATGACTAGATATTCCATAAGCAGTTTGGACTGTTTTGCGGGCTTTATTTAAAACTAAAGCTTGGCCAGCCGATCTTTTGCATTTATTTTTAGCAAAACCTTTGCAGTCCCACTTGGCACCAGATCCTCCCATCTTTGTCCACTTGCAATCTTTAATCTGATGTCTGTGCCAGAAAGGATCTCTCGTTGCTTTAGTGGAACGGAGACGACTTTGATGTCTCGCTTTTTGTACAATTCATGCGTAAAATCATCGTTTGAGAACACCACGTCATATTTTGGAACTATCTGATCAACATGATAAGTCCACTTGGCGTGATCGTTTACGTCCGGCACAAAATAGATCTTGCATTTTTGCAGATCTGATTCATCCAGCGATGATACGATCATTTCTTTTCGCTCCTCTGCAGAAAATGGATTTCTTTTCTCATTGAATTTGTTTGAGCTTCCAATTCCAATTACTAAATTATCCACCTGAGTAAGTGCAAATTTTACTGCAGCTAAATGTCCCAAATGAAACGGCTGGAATCTGCCTATGAGGAGACCGTCCATAGTTTTTTTGCCTACACTTGATTTAAAAACTAAACAATGGAATCAGTATAACAAACATGGATCCACTCAAAATTGACGGCTCTCATGGAGAAGGCGGAGGACAGATTCTCCGAACCGCACTCACACTATCATGTGTAACAAAAAGGCCAATCCAAATTGAAAACATTAGACACAACCGCAAGGTTCCAGGACTCAGGCCATCACATCTGTCTACGATCAAACTTCTTGGGAAAATTTGCAATGCACAAATGGAGGGTGCAAGTGTTGGCTCTGCTAGCATAAGATTTGCTCCAGGCGAAATCCAAGACACAAAGCTAGCGGAAAATGTAGGAACTGCTGGAAGCATTTCACTAATATTGCAAGCAATCATACCGGCAGTATCCCTTGCCGGAAAAAAGCTGGACCTACACATCACTGGAGGAACGGACGTTCCTTGGAGTCCCACTTGTAACTATACAAAACATGTCCTATCTGAAGCATATTCTAGAATAGGAATCAACTATACCATGAACATCAAAAAGCGTGGCTATTATCCAAAGGGCGGAGGCCAAGTAGATCTTACGATACAGCCATGCCAAAAGATCACACCAATCACACTATCAAAGAGAACAACAAAAAATGCAAAAATTCTCTGCTCTTATTCTGATGTGAATGTTTCCAGCAATGTTGATTCCATGGAAAAAACATTGCAACAAAAAGGATTCTCTGTTGAATCCCACACCACATCAGAGATTGCGCTAAATTCCGGTGCATCTGTTTTGATTTGGAGTTCTGATCCCGGCTCTGTTACTGGATCAGACGATCTATTTGATCCCAAGAACAAATCAGAATTTGGCAAAACTGCAACAAATTCATTCATTGAATGTGATCTTGGAGTGGATGCAAATCTGTCTGATATGATAATACTACCGCTTTCCATGACAAAGGAACTATCAATATTCACAGTCAAAGAAATTACAAAACATCTGGAGACTAATCTCTACATCACATCAAAGATAACTGGCTGCAAGTATGGTGTAGGCAAAATTGACGGTGGTTATGAGGTAAGAATTCAGGGCTCAGAGGCCGGCATCTAGTATTGCTGCAAACAACATTATCAAAACCGAGATCACTACGGTTATCTCTCCAACAATTATGATCTTTTTTCGCAGCTTGGCAATCTGAACATCGGACAGCTTAT
>JAKAJY010000093.1 GCA_021824845.1 archaeon | reverse complement strand
ATGATTCTCTTTGGTTTTAGAGTTTCATCAAACTCTGGAATGTTTGGTCCTTTTTCTGTTACGTGTTTTTCCTCATTATCGTAACTTGCAAGTCGCTTAAAGCGCTCCTTTGTGTTACGGTCAATATACCTTCTAGCCAATACAACCTACCTGATGTGACATCATATAGTAAGACTAGTCTGTTTTTTTCGCACACACTGTATTTTCATAATTGTGTGGCAAAGAGATCCCTCAATCGTTTATAAATGGAGAATTTTTCACACAACATATGGGCGGAGACAAGAAAAAAAGTGCTGCATCCATGGAAAAATCCCAGGACAATGAAAAGGCAAAAGAATCTGGCGCAGGCAAAGGTAAAAAGGACAAGAAAGGCGAGAAGTCAGAAAGGAAAGCAGAAATCACTGTCATCTTGGGTGAGGACCAAGCACTAAAACTAATCAAGTCAAATAACTATCTAACAATTCAGGAATTAGCAAAACAAACAGGAGTAAAAATTTCTGCAGCAAATGCATGTCTGGTAGGATTACTCAAGAAAGGCTCCGTGAAACGCGCAGGCGGATTTGCAGGTCACTGGATTTATCAGCCAGTTAACTGATAAAGCGAAATCACATCACCCGATTTTACATCTTTTAATGAATCAACATTTGTGAGGATTTTTCCAATTGGCGTCATTGGTTTTGATGTTATCACATCAGCAGCAAATAGACAGATGCTAGAGCCCACTGGAGTAAATGCAATATCACCTTTTTTGAATTCTTTTTTTTGTCGTTCGACTCCAGAGTTTACCTTGGTTTCAAAATATACAATGTTTTGACCCATCAAATGTGCATTTCCATCAAATGGTATGGATCGTAATATTATGCCAACAGTCTTTGGGGATAGGTGTCGCTTTAGCTCGCAGCTCATCTTGGATTTTCCTTTGATCTCCAGAATCATTGTACTGGAAGAGACAGATCCTGCGCTCATAATACCAAATCTTTGCTTATTGGAATATATAACCGCATTAGAGAGTTTTTTCACTTGTCTGATCCTGAAGAAGTAGAAGTTGAAGCTCCAGAAGAAATTGAGGAGGAACCTGAATTTGCCAGACCAGTTGGCGAAGAAATGGCAGAAGACACTACAATGGAGGATGCTATCAATGCATACAAGAAAATTTTTGAATCAAAAGAGCTAACAGAAGACGAGCGAGCAGAGCTAGACAAGAAAATCAAACAAATGGAAACTCGTGAAGTCATCGACATGGACCCAGTTCACGTAATTACAGAAATTCCACTTGCGGGTAAAGGCAAGATTGCAATTGGACCACCAAATTTGACTAGATTTGAAAAAGCAAGAATCTTGGGCGCACGTGCATTACAACTATCACAGGGAGCGCCACCATTTATCGCAATTCCGGCAGATGCAAGAACATCACTTGACATAGCACTAAAGGAGTTGGAAGAGTTTGCAATACCAATCGTAATCAAGCGAAGACTGCCAAACGGCGATTACCAAAACGTTCCAATTGATTATTTTAACTAGTGGATGAATCGTCGATAAAACTTAATAGAATAAAATTTTGCAAAACACTGAATGATTAGTATGGAAGAAACAAAACAGATCGCTCAACATCCACCGTATACTTACTTTGTTCGAAACGACCCAATAATGCCGGCAGCGCTGGATGTATTTACCATACTAAACAAACACGGAAAAACGATTTTACTAGCAAAGGGCCTAAACATTCCGGCAGCAGTCGCCATTGCAAACATCATAGTGGAGAAAATGTTGCACAAATCTTGCAAAACTGATTACATCAAACTGGATTCAGAGAACGAATTTGGTAAAAGAATGATTTCTACAATAGAGATTTCTATTTCAAAAAACTAGTATACAGAGCCTGGGCCCTTTAGTAGCATGTTTTCGCATTCCTTGCAGATTGCCTCATCAATGTTTGTTTCTAGTTTATGATGAATCTCGCAAATCAAAAGACTTGACTTGATGTAATTACATAGACTGATGAATTTTGCAAGGCTTGATGGTGTGTATGCCATGTCTGATGATAATCTATCACTAAGCTCGCCAATCATTTCCGATACCTGCTTGTCTGCGACGAGTTTTTCAATTAGTTTTGGATCACCCCGAGTTCCACGGATATAGTTGCTAATTGCCGCCTGTGTCACACCAAGCATCTTTGATATTTCGTCTTCGCGTACGTTGTGCTCTTCTGCCAGTTTCTTTGCTAAAATTGCGCGCAGTGCAGGAATTAGTGTCTTTGATTCAATTTCTGCTGGCAGCAACATTATGCAAAAGTCCTCGTATAATCTATTTAAAGTTAACAATGAATTTTGCAAAAGATTTGATCAAAGCAAATTCAGCTAAAACTAGCTGGAGCTAATCAATTCTTTACAAAAGCTTTATTGATTTTTTTATTATAGAAGTATGATGCAAGAGATCAGCAAGATTCGCACCATACTGCAAGAGGCAACATCCTATTGTTCATCACAACACTTGGCATTATCTGGCGGATTGGATAGCACCATACTA
>JAKAJY010000190.1 GCA_021824845.1 archaeon | reverse complement strand
CCGTGAACTGATGAATGACACGGCTTGGGCTACCTCAATGCAGGCACAAGGCTTGCTGGTGCCAGCAGCTGTTCTGCTATTTGGCGGTGCAATAGGAAAATCCGCACAATTCCCACTAAACGAATGGTTGCTTGAAGCAATGACTGGTCCAACTGCAGTCTCTGCCCTTATTCACGCAGCAACAATGGTAAAGGCAGGAGTGTTCTTGGTTGCAAGAATTGGTCCGCTCTTCTTTGCGCTAGCAGCTGCCGGCTTTGCAATGGATCAGTTCTTTGAGATAATTGCATGGGTTGGAGGAATCACCGCATTACTACTTGCAACGCAAGGAATGGTAAACTCGGAGATCAAAAAAGTTCTGGCATATTCTACCGGCTCTCAAATTGGTTACATGATGATGGCAATGGGAATAGCTGGACTATCACACCAATATGTTGATGGTTATACCGCAGGATTTTTCCACTTGATATCTCATGCAATGTTCAAGGCATCACTCTTCATGGCTGCCGGCTCACTACTACACGTGGTAGGATCTAGGTTCATGACGGACATGGGCGGTCTTCGAAAACACATGAAAAAGACATATGCGTTCATGTGGGCAGCAGGCCTTGGCCTGATGGGCGCGCCATTTATCACGACTGGATTTTGGAGCAAGGATGCAATCTTTGCTGCAGTGTACGAATCTGGCAACACTTGGGCAATGCCACTGTTTGCAATTGCAGTAGTTACTGCAGTGATCACTACTTTCTATACAACACGTATGATTGGAATGGTCTTCTTTGGAGACAAATCAAAGCACATCGAACACATGGAAAAGGAAGGACACCACATCCACGAGGCAAGCATGTCCATGTGGATTCCATATGGAATTCTGGCAGTTCTTACTATTGGAATTGGTGTGGTTGGCCTTACCGCAGAACATGGCATACATGAATTGTTCACCGAATATCTGGGCCACACATTCCACATCGAAGCAGAACATGGTGCAGAAGAAGACAATGGATTGCCATCATTTTTGGCTGGAATAAATCCGATAGCACTGATGGCGTCATTGGCCGCATTTAGCATTGGAATCATACTTGGTTATGTATTCTATATTGGAAGATTCGTAGACCCAGTCAAGTTTGTAAATTCAAACATTTTCTTTTACGCAATTCACAAAGTAATGCTAAACAGATGGTATCTCAATGCAATGGTGTACTGGTGCTTTGTAGTGGCACCGCTATGGCTTGCAAGAGGAGTCTGGAGATACTTTGAGAGATTCGCAATTGATCTTGGCATGAATGTTGGCCTCGAAAAGTCGGTTGGCTGGAGTGCAAAGGTAGTCCAGAAAGCACAGACCGGCGTTGCACAGTCTTATCTTTACGTATTTGGAGCAGGAATACTATTCATAGTATTATTCCTGTTCATATAGGGTGATTTGATGATAGAGATTACTTCAACTCCAATAATTTTGATTGCGATTCTTGGTACAATAGGAATGGTTCTACCAGTGATCAGCGTAGTCAGAAAGGAAAAAGGCTCCAACTCTTTCTATGCTGCAATTGCGTTTGGCGCACTAGTTGCATCAATTGGATATGTTGGCTATGAGATATTCACAAACCAGCTTCCACCTGCAGCAGTATTCTCAGGAGATGTTTTGGCAAATGACTCCTTTAGCGGACTGTTTGCGATTGCGATGTTGATTGTGGCAATCCTTACCACTGCTGGCTCGTTTAATTTCATGCGCAATCAGGCGCACTCGCCAGTGTACTATTCGCTGATTTTACTATCCACAATAGGAATGGTCCTAGTCGCATATTCGACTGACCTTGTCATGTTGTTTGTTGCATGGGAGCTAATGTCAATTCCGACATATGTTTTGGCGGGATTCATGAAAAAGAATCCAAGCTCAAACGAAGCAGCACTCAAGTACTTTTTGTTTGGAGCAGTATCGTCTGCCATCATAATATACGGAATCTCTATTGTTTATGGCCTAACTGGCTCGACTAACATTGGAGAGGTAATGACCGGCCTTGCAAACCTGGATCCATCCATGATGCCACTTGCCTTGCTGGCAGTAGGAATGTTCATTGCCGGATTTGGCTTCAAAATGGGCCTTGTCCCATTCCACATGTGGCTGCCAGACACCTATGAGGGGGCACCGCCTACCATCACGGCATTATTAGCAGCTGGAACCAAAAAGGCGGGATTTGCTGCAGCCCTTCGAGTCATAATAATGGGAACAATTGCACTAAACATAGACTGGACACTTGCATTGGGAGTAATTGCCGTGATGACAATGACTGTAGGAAACATTGCAGCTATTATGCAAAAGAACATTTCCAGAATGCTTGCATATTCCAGCATAGGTCATGCAGGCTACATCCTAATTGGCCTGGCAGTTGCTCCGTTTACCTCACTTGGAATTCAGGGCTCGCTGTTCCATGTTTTGAATCATTCTGTGATGAAGGGCGCTGCATTCATTGCAATAGCTGGAATCGTAACTACAATTGGAATTACCAACATTGAGAAGCTAAAGGGCCTGGGCAGAAAGATGCCAATCAC
>JAKAJY010000117.1 GCA_021824845.1 archaeon | reverse complement strand
TCATTTGGATTTACAATTCCCACAGCTAATTTATTGGGTGTGGCTGAAACAGTATTAACATCAAATATTAGTTCCTGTGTTTTTGCATCACGATCTATTTTTGCTTGCGTTTCAGTCGGTGGCAACTCAAGTGCCCCCTTGATGTAGACACCATGGTCAAATGCAACGACAGCATAAAAGTACGTTTTACCGTTCGTAACGGTCGAATCGACAAAATAATGTCGAAGTCCTGACTTATCCTCTGGATCACCCATATAATATTTAATAGATCTTCCCTGAATTTCAGCTGGGTGAAAACCACCCTGATAGATTGCTTTGAGTGTATCATGCCAAGGCAAATGCCAAATTGCTTTTTGTCCCAAACCATCGGTGAGCGCCTCACCTAAGTATGGATTACCGTTTGCATCAGTAATCTTGTACACATCAGTGAAATTATAATCGAGACTGCGATAAATTTTGTATCCCTCAAAATCGTTTTGATTTGAAAGCGGATCGATTCCGATCTCTGCGGATCTATCCCATGATAATGTGACCCTACCATCTCCGGCAACAGCCTTAACAATTGGTTTTGGTGGTGGTTGTGCAAATGCGTAGTTCGCTTCAAGTACTCTTTGGGCTATATCAGAATTCAGCAATAAATCGTCCAAACTGGAACCCATCATTAATGCAATCGAAAATCTTTGTTTATCAAATTGGTTGAGTTTGAACGGACCTGATCCATAAAGAAAAATATTATCTCCCTGTGTCGGAGGATATAATAAGGAAACATCAGAGGTATCAGATGAGAGTTTGTCATACATACTGATATCATCCTTTGGACGATTAGGTGGGGCGCCCCATGCCAAAGCCCAAAAACTTCTGAGTCCAATTTGATCTGATTCGTTGACGTCACGAAATCCAAAATTTGGTTCTGACCGAGGCAATGTCCCTTCCGTTCCGGTTTCTGACGATGGTTCACCATCACCTTCTCCCTGATCAAGCGAACCAGGATCTCCGTCGATTCCGACATCGTTCTTCGTAATGTCCCAGTCACCATCTTCATCTCCTGACCATCTGGCTTTAGGTGTCCCGTAAAGAGAAGTATAGCGTACTATATCAGATATTCCATTAGTGATATTTGTGCCATCAAGATAGATACCTTTTCCATTGAATGGACTTTCATCGATGATACCATCTTCATCGTTGTCAATCCCATCGTCACTGTTCGTTGGACTTTCAAGAAATTTATAACCAAAATATCCAGGCGGAATTCTGGGATTATCACTTGCTCTATCTTCATCCCAAGCGTATACTAAGTTTCTTGAACGCTGAGGAATTAAAACTGTACTATTTGGTTTATAGACAAGATCAATCCCATCTTTGAAAACCGTACCTTCTCTTGCTGGCACGAACCTAGCAGCATCATCACTAAAATTTCTGTATCCTCCAATGTGTGGATCACCAAACATTCCAAAAAATACTTTTGGCAGATTTTTTGGACTCACGTTCTGAGCAGTATATACCAAAAAAATAATATCTTCTGCCAAAGGATTTGAGAATTGCATTGTCCTCACTTCAAGGTCAACACCAAGACCCCTTCGTAATGAATCGGCACTTCCACTAAATGGATAGTAATCCCAATCTTTTTTTGATGAATCATCAACGACATAATATACTTCTTCGTCGGGTACTGTAGAATTCCCTCCCAAAAATGATGGGTACACCCAAATTCCTTTGTTCGGTTCGTACCATGAATCGGGCCATGACGGTGGATGCTGACGTAAATCATTATTAACCTTGGCTCGAGCACCCCAACTAGCAATCTCTGTGTTAGGGAATGGAGCTGAAAATCCAGGTTTGGGAAGCCAACCCCATTTCCTATTATCGGGACCGTACTCTCCATCTGCAGGCGCATCAAAACCCTCACTTACAATTTTTAATGAATCTGTTGGGGAGTTTTCTTTAGGCACTTTTGCTGCCACGAGGGGACCAAATTCATAACCGTACCCCAAACCGTTCCATATAAGATCAAGACTAACATCGCCTGCAGTTGGATTACTTATTGCTCCGGTATTGTAGATTATTGATCTAATTTTATTCCCTTTGATAACGAGACTCTTTTTCTCTTGCTGTGATCCAGCAGATTTGCTCATAGACTGAAAAAAATCACTACGTGAACGAAGATACTGTCTAAGTTCATCGCGTGTAAGCCCTTTGGCATCTGTGGTCCTAAAGTCGATTGTTTTTTCCTGTGCAGATCCGCAAATAAAAATGAGACTGCTCAACAGAAAAATGATCTTTACTGACATATGAATTCCCTTAGCCATGATTAAAAGTAAACGGAAAATCCAATTCGTACCAACCGGGGACGACTTACACGTGTTGGGTCCGCGTAAAAATTATCTATTGCGGATAATGGAATCATACCTTGGTGTCCTGAAATGATTCGAGTTTTTATGTCGTTGAACCTGTCGGCATTTGCCTGCTCATTTGCGTCATATAGTGCTCGACCACTTGTTCCATATACATCTGTTTCGTTTTCAGTGTCAAAAATATTATCAATCATG
>JAKAJY010000187.1 GCA_021824845.1 archaeon | reverse complement strand
ATTTCCCAGACAGGCGGTGGCTACAGTTGGAAGACTCATGCACAGCTCAATCGCCTTACTCGCTGGGATCAGGACCTTATAAAAGATGAATGGGGAAAATACATTTACCTTCGCGATGAAAAGGGAAATATATGGTCGGCAGGATGGAAGCCGGTATGCAATGAACCCGATTTTTATGAATGCCGTCATGGAGTGGGATATTCTGTCATCAAGTCAAAAAACTTCGGCATAGAAACTGAACTAACGTTGTTTCTTCCAAATGAAGATCCTGTAGAAATCTGGAAATTGACCGTCCGCAATCGTTCCAAGAAATCCCGCACGATAAATTTATTTTCCTTCTTTGAATGGGCGCTAGGTCAATCGCCGGATTGGCACAGAGAGTTTCACAAATCATTCATTGAAACTTCCTACGATGCAAAAACAAATTCCATTCGTGCTACAAAACGATTGTGGGAAGTTCCTACCGATCGCGGTCACTGGAACACCAATTGGCCGTATGTGGCATTTCATTCTGCAAGTCTAAAGCCTGTTTCGTTCGATACAGATAAAGAATCGTTTCTTGGAATGTACGGCAGTCAGTCAATGCCATCCGCAGTAAAAGAAAAAGTATTGAAGAAGAAGCAAGGCAGCTGGCTTGATCATTGTGCGAGTTTGCAGAACACATTAAAATTAAAACCGGGCGAAGAAAAGACCATCTATTATAATCTCGGTTGTGCTGATTCACACGAGCAGGCTGCGCTTCTTGCAAAAAAATATCAGGATGAAAAAAATATTAACACGGCATTTTCAGCAATGCATGAACGATGGAATCAACTGCTGAACACGGTTGAGATCTCAACTCCTGATGATGCGATGAATGTCATGGAAAATGTCTGGCTGAAGTATCAGGCAATTTCCGGTCGTATTTGGGGACGCACAGCGTATTACCAAACAGGCGGTGCGTTCGGATTTCGAGACCAATTACAAGACAGTCAGTTGTGGCTTGTTATTGATCCTGTTCGAACGAAGAACCAATTAAAACTTCACGCACGCCATCAATTCAACGATGGAACTGTGTATCACTGGTGGCATCCGATATCAGAAGTGGGAATGCGTAATCAGATTATGGATAATTTATTATGGATGCCGTTTGTGATGAACGCGTACCTTCAGGAGACGAATGATGATGCAATTCTTGATGAAACGGAATCATTTATTGATGAGACAGTAGCAACAAGCATGTATGATCATTGCGTGAAAGCGATTGATAAATCTCTTGAGCGTTTCAGTTCACGCGGTTTTCCTCTTATCGGCAGCGGCGATTGGAATGACGGATTGAGCGCCGTCGGACTTGATATGAAAGGTGAATCTATTTGGCTTGGTCATTTCATTCATCGCATCCTTGTGGATTTTACATCGATAGCAAGAAAACGCAACGATACATCCCGCGCAGAAAAATACCGCACACGAGCAAATGAGTTGAAGGAAAAATTAAATACTCTTGCATGGGACGGCGAGTATTATTACGGCGCAACAAAAGATTCCGGCGAAAAGTTAGGAAGTAAAGATAACAGAGAAGGTTCAGTGTGGTTGAATCCTCAAACATGGGCTATTATTGGCGGTGTTGCTGATGAACAGCGTTCCCAACAAATAATGGATGTTGTGGAGAAAAAATTAGAAAAAGAAATCGGAACACTGTTGTTATATCCCGCATATAAAACACCGGATGTGTATGTCGGATATTTGACGCGGTACAGTCCGGGAATGAGAGAGAACGGCGGTGTGTACACACACGGCGCAACATGGTCAGTCATTGCAGCGGCTATGCTTGGTCGAGGGGAGACGGCATATCGTTTCTATTCCAAACTTAATCCTGTGAATCGAGGAAAGAATCCGGATAAGTATGTTGCGGAGCCGTATGTGACTCCCGGGAATATCGAAGGTCCTGACTCAAATTTTTTTGGACGCGGCGGATGGACATGGTATACAGGTTCCGCATCGTGGTTATTCAAAGTCGGCCTTGAATGGATTTTGGGCGTGCGTGCAACGACAGAAGGACTGCTGATTGATCCATGCATACCTTCATCATGGAACGGATATACCGTAAAACGCACATTCCGCGGAGCGGTCTATAACATTGAAGTAAAGAATCCAAATCACGTGCAGTGCGGGGTCAAAGAATTATGGGTTGACGGTCAACTTCATTGTTCGACCAAAGGTCCGAGAGAGAAAACCGCTCCGGAATTTTCCCCGGGAACTGCACACACTGTCATCGCTATCTTAGGTTAATTATATCACAAGAAAGATTGTTGTTGTATCAACGATCGTTCTGAGAATTTAAAATCATGAAAACTAAAGCTGTTCTATGTATACTATGCGTCATTGTATCATCTGCTTCTGCGCAAATAACAACTGAAGCACTTCTCGACACCATTCAACATACTGCATTTAATTTTTTCTGGAATGAAGCAAATCCTGCCAACGGACTTATTCGAGACCGGCAAAATGTAACATCTCCCAATAATGCACCCTGCAGTATTGCTGCCGTGGGATTTGGTCTATCTGCGA
>JAKAJY010000073.1 GCA_021824845.1 archaeon | reverse complement strand
AGACTAGTCAGAGACCCAACTTGGTAGACTAGCCAGATAGAGTACCAACCAGGTTCAGCCGGTATGGCACCTCTTTGTTTATGAGATAGAAATTCTGATCCTTTACTGAGACGCCTTGCTTGTTGTTTGTATCAGACAGAATCGGCTCATCAAGTGTTGCACGTATTATGAATTTGTCAGATTTATCGGAGACAAACTCGATTGCAATGTCTTTTTGCGAGATTTGGAGTGTGGTGCCGGAAATTGATACACCTGAGCTGTCAAGGACCAGTCTCGAATCCAGAATTTTGAACTCTTGCAGGTTTGTGTCCTTGATTGGTTGCAGCTTTAGTATCAGAGTTGTCTTTTTTACCATGCCAGACGCATATGCATCACCGCTCAGGTTCAGTGAAAATTCCTTGTTTTCAAGCTCATTTAGGCGTGATTTTGGCTCATTTTGAGTTCGCACTGGCAATTCTGCCTTTTTTGGAGTAACGGGCGGGGTTTGTACCGGAACGATTTCTATAGGTTCTTGGATGATAGTTTTTGTGGTCTCGGAATAATCTATAGTGGAAGCATAAGACGTTGGTGTTGGATAAAACTTGGAGTCTAGATCAAAAATCAAAAACGCAGCAGCTGCTACAAAAACAACACAGGCCAATCCGATCAAGTGTACATTAAATGAGCCTTGCAACCACCACTCGATTTTAAAAATTCGCTTAAAAGAGAGGCGTATGAATTATCAGTAGACTACTTACCTAGTGGTAATCATAAGATGATATAATCACCCATCCTTTAAATTTGAATTATTTTGATCGCATCTATTGCAAGTACAGACATCATACCAGCTAACATCAGAGTACACACCAACTGGTGACCAGCCGCAGGCAATTGAGAAACTAGTTCAAGGAGTTCAAAAAAACAAAATACAGACACTGCTTGGGGTGACTGGCTCTGGCAAGACATTTACCGTTGCAAATGTGATTGCGAGGACTGGCAAGAATACACTTGTAATATCACACAACAAGACTTTGGCTGCCCAGCTGTATTCTGAGCTAAAGCAATTCTTTCCAAAGAACAATGTAGGATATTTTGTATCATATTATGACTATTACCAGCCGGAAAGCTACATTGCGCAAACCGATACCTACATCGAAAAGGATACTGAGATCAATGAAAAAATAGAGAAAATGAGACTGGAGGCAACTGCCATGCTCTTGTCTGGTGAGCCAACTATCATAGTGGCAACAGTATCCTGCATCTACTCGCTTGGAAACCCAAAAGACTGGGAAGAGATGGCAACGACCATAAAGACAGGCATGCAGTACAGCCGATCCGAGATAATCAAGCGGTTTGTCAATGCACGCTATGAGCGCAACGACGTCAGCATAGCCCCAGGCACATTTCGTGTAAAAGGCGACACCATAGATGTGGTTCCGGCATATTCGCAGGACATCATACGGATATCTTTGTTTGGAGACGAGGTAGAAAAGATTGCCATCTTGGATAATGTCTCGCTAAAAGAAAAGCGCAAGGCAAACTCGATTAAGATATTTCCAGCAAAACACTATCTAGTTGCAAACGACGTTAGGACAAAGGCAGTAAAATCAATTCGTGATGAGCTAAAGGCCCGCCTGCCAGAACTAAGAGAGCTGGAACGACAACGACTGGAGATGCGAACCAAGTTTGATCTGGAAATGATCGAAGAGCTAGGATACTGCTCCGGAATAGAGAACTATTCTCGACACTTTGATGGAAGGAAGCCAGGCGAGCAGGCATTTTGCCTGATTGATTTTTTTGGTGACGACTATTTGCTAGTAATTGATGAATCACACGTTACCATTCCACAGCTGCATGGAATGTATGGTGGTGATTACACTAGGAAAAAATCGCTAATCGAATACGGATTCAGATTGCCAAGCGCATTTGATAATCGTCCACTAAAGTTTGAGGAATTTGAAAAATATATCAAAAACACAATCTTTGTGTCTGCCACACCATCCACATATGAGAAGGAAAAATCATATCAAATAGCAGAGCAGTTGGTCCGCCCAACAGGACTAGTAGACCCACAAGTAGAGATCAGGCCCACAAAGAACCAGATGGATGATCTAATCGGCGAGATAAAAAAGCGCACTGAGAAAAACCAGCGAGTTTTGGTAACCACGCTAACAAAAAGAATGGCAGAGGATCTGGCAGAATACCTGTCCAAAAAAGAAATCAGAGTCAGATATTTGCATGCGGAAATTGAAGGACTGCAAAGAACCGAATTAATCCGCCAGCTGAGGCTGGGTGACTTTGATGTTTTGGTTGGCATAAACCTGCTCAGAGAGGGCCTGGACATACCAGAAGTAGCCCTTGTTGCCATACTCGATGCTGACAAGGAGGGCTTTTTGCGCAACTATACCAGTTTGATTCAGACATTTGGGCGTGCCGCAAGAAATGTCGATGGTGCAATCATCCTATATGCAGACACCATAACAAAATCCATCACACTGGCAATAGAGGAGACAAACCGCAGACGAGTAAAGCAGCTAGAATACAATACCATTAACAACATCACGCCAAGAAC
>JAKAJY010000069.1 GCA_021824845.1 archaeon | reverse complement strand
CATGTTGATGATCTGATTGACTCTGTCTATCCATTGGATAAATTGAGTGATGCGCTGGATGCTGCGCGCAGCTCTGAAAAACTAAAGATCCTGTTAAAGCCCTAAAAGATTCCGTACTTGCTTGATTCCATTTCTTCTTTGATTGCAAACTTTACTCGAAGACTAGTTTTTTCCATTTTCTGTGTCAACCATGAAAGGAATTTTTTCTCACTTCCCTTGCCTTTTAGTTTCTGAAAGTCTTGGCCCATCTGGTCTGCAAGCTTCTCAACCAAACCTGTTCTAACTGATACTACGTAAAAATGCCATCCAAACGCAAATTCTGAATCAGTCACAACAAAACCATCTTTTTCATGAACCATCTCCTCTAAGCCAGCCAAGGTTTTGGTGATTTCCTTGCTAGATCTGTCGTAATCTGTGGCCGAGACGTTGATGTTTATCTTGCCCATGGTATACTTGAGGCTAACAAAAATAAAAGCATCACTACTTAATCAAGTGCTTTACCTCTATGTTAAAGAAGTTATCCAAAATCTCAATGTAGGCCTTAACTGGCGCAGGTATCTCTTTGGTGCATGATAATCCCAAGTTTCTTGCATTAATCCAAATCATTATGGTTTGTAGTATGGTCAAAAATCTATCATTTCCAGCATCTGGCGAGCCTACTGCCTTTGTGTATCTTTCGGCATATTCCCATGCTGTGGTAAAATCAATGCACTCTGTTTCAAATATTGATACTACTTGATCCTTGAGGTTCTTTGCTGGAATGAATGGTATTTTGTGCAAAAGATATGGAAATCTTACCTTATTTGGAATAATTCCTGGGAGTGGATCAAAAATCGTAATTATTTTGCATTCTGGTTTTAGTTTTGAGAATTTCTCAAGCATTTTCTGAATTATGTTCTCATCTGAGAACCAAAACAAGATCACAGTTGCATCAGATAGATCTGACTCTGTAATGTCTTCGTATCGAAGAATTCTATTTGGTTCTTTTTGTTGCCCTGCTTGCATGATCTTGTTTTTGTCATTATCGATTCCAACTGTTTTAGCTCCAAATTCCTTTGCAGCTATTGATAGGCTGTTTCCAGTTCCGCATCCAAGGTGATAAAAAACATCTTCTTTTCCAAGACCTACAAATCTGAAAATCTCCCTTAGTGAATTGTCTGGCAGCTCGACTTCTTGGCCGGAAATTATTGGTGTTGGTAAAGATGAAATGTATTCCTCGATTTTCACACTAGGAATTTACCAATCAGAAATTTAATCCCTTATGCTCTCTAATGTGGATACTGCCTGCCACAATGTAACCCGAACATATGATGGCATGTTTGGGTCTTGACTGACATCATCCAGCTGACTAATTGCGTTTGCAGCTCTGACTGACACCGAGTCCTGACTACTCTTTAGATTGGCAATCAAGTCTGTAAGGTTCTTCTTGATGTTCTTTGGCGTGGTGGGATTTGCAGCAACTTGGGTGAGTGTCTGTATTGCTGATTCAAATGACTTCTGGTTTTGTGCTTTTTTATCTGCCATGCCTAATTCATTTTTGTATTATTGGTACTAGTTTTAAAGTCTACACCCTAGAATTCCACAAATACATTGTCTGATTCTATTACGGTTCGATATGATTTGAGGTCCTTGATCTTGGCTGGAAATTTTTCCAGCTTTCCGCTCATGCAGTTGAATTTTGCACCATGCCATCCACAAGTAATTGTTTGCCCTTCTAGAACACCTTCGGCAAGACTTGCTCCGGCGTGAGTGCATGTGTCATCACATGCATAATAATTTCCGCCAATGTTTGCAACTAGGATTTCTCTTCCATCAACTGAGACCTTTTGCATTTTACCCGCGGGAATCTCTGATGTCTTACCGACAATTATCTTGCCCATATTATGTGAGGTTTTGATATTTCTTAAAAATCTACTGCACGAATCTAACGGTGTTTTCTAATCTTCCTATTTTCTCGATTTCCATTTCTATTTTGTCTCCGTCTTTTAGGAAAACCGCGTCTGGTTTGTTCAGCATTACCCCCGCCGGCGTGCCTGTTGATATGATGTCGCCTTTTTCTAATGTCATTACCTTGCTGAGCTTCGATATGATTGATGGAATTTTTATGAACATGTTGGCAGTGTTTGAATTTTGGCGCACAACACCATTGACCCTGGTAATCATTTTCAGATTCTGAGGATCTGGTATCTCATCTGCAGTTGTAATCCATGGGCCGCATGGTGCAAACGTGTCAAATCCCTTTGC
This sequence comes from archaeon, assembly GCA_021824845.1. Taxonomy (GTDB): domain Archaea; phylum Thermoproteota; class Nitrososphaeria; order Nitrososphaerales; family Nitrosopumilaceae; genus Nitrosotenuis. The sequence continues at coordinate 10,848 of JAKAJY010000069.1, read as the reverse complement.
GCGCCCAAACTGCTTGTCTTGTGCTTGGATGTCTCTGGCTGAAACATCATTGAATGTCATATATCCAAAGACTGTATTCATTGCGTCCTTTTCATCAATGTTCTTGCAGCCCTCGCCAATTATGATGGCAAGCTCTACCTCATAGTCTAACTGCTTTACAAAGCTAGGGCAGACAATATCCGAGTTTGTCCCATTTAATGTGGTCCTGGGAATTAATACAATTGCGGGATCTGTTGGCGGTGTGAGGTTTTGCTCCTTCGCATGATCCACATAGTTAAACGCAAGGCAAATCACTTTTGGCGGATTTGGAATTGGTGCTAGGATCTTTGCATCTGATAATTTCACTGAATAGTCTAGCTTTGGGTTTTGTGATATCACTTCATTGTACCATCCATCAAAAAGGAATTCTTTGATTGATGGCGGGATTGGGATTCCTGTCTTTGTTATGATCTCTTCTTTTGTTGCTATGTGATCATCTTTGATAAAACCGTAGGTTTCCTTACCTGAAATCAAAAATCTCCCAATTTTCATGTTTTCTCACTTGTGCGTGTAAACTGCTTGCAGCACTGAATCTTTTCTGCAGTATCCGAATCTTACGAACTGTATTTCCCTTCCCTCTTTTAGCTCATTATAGTGCGGTTCTGTAAAAACGTTGATCTCCTCAAGACTGTTCTCATTGAATTTCTCTCCAAAGAAGAGCTGACTTGGAATCAAAATTTTGATTTTTTGTGCATTCTTTTGTGGCACCCAATGCACCTTGGTGATATCATGGCCTAACTCGTCTCCAATGTATTGTCCTTCTGGCGGTGATTGGTTTGTTATTCTGACATTACCTAAACCCATAAAGCGAATGGCATCACCTATCTTTAGTTTCTCGATATCTTCTGACTCGATGTAAAAGTCCTCACCAATCTCTATTGTACGCCTTCCCATGTCTTTTGTTGGGTGGTTTGGCATCGTTATGGTGCCAGATGGCAGATTTCTTATCTTAATTGAGGCTGGATTTTTGACCATGTGCAATCGAATGCTTTCTGGGTCGATTATTTTGCGATTAAATGACTCTAGGGTCTCAAATGGCGCAAGCGTGTCTGCCTTTGTGAATCCCAACGATAGGACAAATTTTCTGATTGCCTCTGGCTTAACACCGCGCCTTTTTAATGCCTCAAGTGTTGGCAGTCTTGGATCGTCATATCCAGACACCTTGCCCTCTTCAATTAGCGGCCGCAATATTCTCTTTGATACTGGCATTCCCTCAAACCCGAGCCTTGAGAATTCCATCACCTTTGGCTTTCTCATTTTTAAAATGTCTAAAATTGTATAGTACAATTTGTTTCTCAGCTCATATTCTTTGGTTCTAAATGCATGAGTGACACCATCGATGCTGTCCTCAATTGCAACTGCGAAATCATAGCTTGGCCAGACTCGATACTTGTCTGCCAAAAGTGGATGCCTTGTTTCTATTATCCTAAATAACACCGGATCTCGCATTACCGTATTTTCTGAGCTCATATTTCCGCGGAATCTCACTATTGCGTCACCTTGCTTGAACTTTGAGAACATCTTCTCCCATCGCTCTGTGTTTTGCTCTTGCTCACCCATGCTGCACTTGCATGGTTTCATCTCTCGTCTGTTTGCACTGATTGTTTCTTGTTTACATGTGCAAACATATGCATGATTCCCATCCAGCATTTCTTGGCACTTTTTGTAAAGAAGCTCGATGTCATCTGAGGTGTTCTTTACTCGGTCATACTTTACCTCAAGCCAGTCTAATCCTACTTTGATTGCCGCGTAATACTCTAGTCTTTCTGCCTCTGGGTTTGTATCGTCAAATCGCAAAATCAACTTACCTCCGTACATCTTGGCATATTCTTCATCTATGATGGCTGCCTTTGCGTGTCCAACATGCGGGTATCCGTTTGGCTCTGGAGGGAACCTTGTTATGACCTTGCCTTGTTCTGCGCCCTCAAGTGGAGGCAGGCCGTCTCGCTCTTCCTGTTTTTTTGGCTTTTCTGCAAGCAAATCCGGAAACTTGTCCTGAATCTGTCGCTTTATCTGGTCTACAGACATTTGGTTTACGGAATTTACTACATCAACGATTGTCGGCATTATCTCTTTTACCTGAGTTCGCAGACTTGGCTCTGTTCCAAGAATCTTGCCAAGGACTATTTTGTCTTGGGTCTTGCCATGATCTAGTGCGTTTTGCAGTGCTGCTTTTAGTATCTTGTCTTTGATATCATCACTCAACTTACAAACTCCTTGTTACAACAAAATCCAAAAGCGCAATCATTTCTGACTTGGCAGGACCTGAATATTTTGCCAATGATTGCCTTGCCTTCTGTGCATAATCTAGTGCTGCTTTTCTTACATCTTTCTCAATTTCCAGGGTTCGTATTGTCTGTACTGCATTTGCAATCTCTGATTTTGTTGCTCTTGGGTTTCCAAACACTTTGAGAATTGTTTTTCTTGATTTTGGATCTGCCTTTTGAATTGCAAGCAATATTGGCAGGGACTTTTTACCCTCACGCAGATCATTACCTACTGGTTTTTTTGTAATTTTTGGATCGCCTAAAACACCAATGTAGTCATCTGTTATCTGAAATGATACTCCCAAGTTTTTGCCAAATGATGCCAAGTTTGCAACATCTGATGTCCTTTTTGCGCATATTGCGCCCATTGCGCAAGAGACCTCAAAGAGGGCCGATGTCTTTTTTTCTATCATGGCGATGTATTCTGATTTTGTCGGGATTTTCTTACTCTCTGCCATCTTGATGTCAAGTACCTGCCCCTCACAGACATCAACGCAAGCCTTGGCAAGCCTTGAAACCAAGCCTGCAGAAACCTGCATGCTTTTCACATTTTCTGTGGATACCATCTCAAATGCCTTTGAGAACAAGACATCACCTGCGAGTATTGCAAGAGGCATGCCGAATCTTGTGTGAACGGTTGGAACCCCGTGCCGCATCTCGTCATTGTCCATAATATCATCATGCACCAAGGTAAAATTGTGAACCATCTCTATTGCAGCAGCTGCTGGCATTGCGTCCTTTATGGAACCGCCAAGCATTTGACAGCTCTTTACCACTAAATACGGTCTTAGGCGTTTGCCGCCATTTACTATGAGGTGTGCAGATGCCTTGTACAAAACATCAGGCCTTCCATTTAGTTTTGATCTTAGATAGTGGTTTACCGTCTTTGCTGTATTTGGGAGGGTCTTTACCATTAGTTTAGCAGCCTCCAATTGTTTGTTGGAAAGTGGTATTTGAGTGATTTTTCCAGAGTCTGCTTGTATTTTGGATTCATCCATTTATCGAAAATCTCTTTATGTTTTTGAATCATCTGTTTGTCTGTGTTTTCAAGAAAATATAGCGCCACTAGCATCCATGGGCAGTATGTCTGTGGATTTTTTTCAATATCTGAGAAGAGTTCCTTTTCATCTGCCCACTTTATCTCACTGATTTCATCTTTTACCAGCTTCATTTGGAATGAATCATCTACTTGTCCGATTAATGTGCCGCAGATCTCATTTTCTGATCCAACATCTTTGTATGGAACATGATATTCGAATTTGAACAAATAATCAAGCTTACATGATGCACCAATCTCCTCTGGCAGCCTTCGCTCAGCAGACGACACATAGGTTTCTGTCTTTCGTGGATGGCTTGCAACCGTACCGTCCCAGTCTCCAGGCCAAAGCATTTTGCTCTCACTTCTCCGTGTGAGTAATAGTTTTTTTTCCTTGTTGAATAATAATATGGTGAATGCTCTGTGCAGCTTGCCGTTTGGCAAATGACACTTGACTTTTTCCTCAGTAACTATTGGGATATCATTACTATCAACTAGGATTAGAAATTCTTCAACCATGCTAGCCTCGAAATATTGTTCCCTCGAATCTGTTTTTCTGTATGGCGTTGATGATTCGCTCTGGCTTGTTTCCGTTTGCAAAAAACACCTTTAGGCCCGTCTTTGAGATTCTAGCTGCCTCCTCCACCTTACGTGTCATTCCACCTGTAACATCCATTGGTATGTCTCGTATTGATACTTCATCATCCTTCATATCGTTAATGAGATGCTTTGTCTTCAGATCCGAGTATAATCCGTCCACGTTTAGGACAAATATGGATAGTCTTGGGCGCAATGCCTTTGCTAAAATACTCATTATCTTATCGCCAGAGAGTATGTAGGATTTTTTTTGTCCATACCATAATGCATCCCCAAACGTAACTGGTATTAGGTTCGATTCGGCAATTTTTTTTATTTCTCTGACCTTGGATGGTATTGGTTTGTTGCCTGACATAAAGTCGGTTGGTGGAAGGCAGTATGGATTTAGCTTGTTCTTTGTGAGGCTGTCTAAGATTATCTTGTTTAGCTGTATCATGGAATTTTTTACTATTGAAACACCATGTGAATCATATCTTGCTGGTTTTGTGTGCATGTCATATTTGACTGACCAATAGTGCCCAAAGGATCCGCCGCCATGCACTATTACAAACGGCTCTGAGATCTTTTTTAGCTGTTTTGCAATGTTATCTATGGTTTTGATTCTAGGAGAGAGTGGTTTTTCCTTGTTTGTTATGATAGATCCGCCAAGCTTGATCAGAATCATATTTGTTTTCAGAAATTGGCTCAGTTAAAAAGTATCGAATGGCTCTACATGGTGTTTCTTACGGTTTTTTGCTCAACACCGAGCGTGTCTATTTTTGTCGCAAAACATTCGTAATTTTTTAGCACATTCAGTGTTTTTTGTAGATTGGATTCATCAACCAGTATGATAATGCATCCGCCATCTCCAGCACCAGTTATCTTTGCTCCATATGATGTACCTTTGACTGCTCTGATCATTTCATCTAGTGTTTGATTTGATACGCCAATTTTTTGCAAATGTGTCTGATTTATCAGCATTTTTTCCCCAATCGCTCCAAGGTTGTTTCTTTTTAGCGCATCAAGGGCTTCCTCGATCAAGGAAGATTCGTTTTGACACAACAATGCAAACTCGTCAGCCTGTTTTTCCCTGAATTGTTTTACTCGCAAAACTACCTCGCTAGTAGAGTGAATAATTTTGGAATTGGCAATCACAAGATGGAATTTTGGCTTTAAATCCAAGTTTTTGGTTCCTTGCTTTGTATATTCCATTATCCCTCCAAATGTGCAGATGCTAGTATCGGCACCAGATGCGTTTTCAAAGACTGTTTTTTCTGCTTCTATTGCCATCTTTAGGATTTCATCTTTGGAATAATTTGTAAAAAGGCCTGAAATCGAGCTGGCGGCTGCAACACAGCACGCAGATGACGATCCGAGCCCCACGCCAGACGGAATCTCTGATTTGATGGAGATCTTTAGTCCTGATTTTGACTCGAATTGTTTGAGAATTTTCTGGGCAATAAACACCAGTGGCCTGAATTTGGGATCGATGTTTTTGATAGATTCGTCCTTTGATGATATAATGGAGCCAAGCTCAGAGCTTATCTGTATTGTATTATTATCAATCAGCTCTGACTCCACTGTGATTCTTTTGTCTATTGAGCAGAGAATCGCCTTTCCACCATATACGATAAAGTGCTCTCCAAACAAAATCACTTTTGCAGGAGCGGATGCAATTGACTTCAACTAAACACTATTGATGCGTATCCGACAACGGAGCTTGTGTCTCCGGCAATGTCCCCACTTGTTGCATATTTTAGGAGCACGCCCTTTGTTGCCCCAAGTTCTTTACATGCAATCATGGTAGACGCGATTGCCCCATATCCGCACGCACTTACCCTCCTATCATTCAACACTTTGTAGAATTTTTCCACATCTAATTTCAATATTGGCTCAATTAGGGCCATATCCTGCCTATGTGCAAACTCATTTTCCTCATAATGAGTAAAGTCTGATGAGCCGATGATGACTGTCTTTTTCGTTCTGGCGATCTTTGCAATGGCTACACCTATCTCCTGCGCAGATTCACAGTCTTGGTCGTTTAATATGATTGGCAAAATCTTGAATGGTTTTTTGTAGAATTCCTGAAGCATTGGAACTTGAACTTCTATGCTGTGATCACGAATATGAGAAAAATAATCAATCTCTATTATTTTGGAAATCTCATTGATTTGATTTGCTGCATCGGAATCAACATCCACCTCACCTAGAGGGGTCTCCCAAGTACAGTCCTTCATTGTAGCGATGTTGCATCCAGTACCCCAATGGTTTGGGCCCAAAATCACCGCAAGCTCAAAGTCTTGGTTTGCTATACAGTCAAAGGAATGTGTTGCTACCGGACCTGAGTACATGTAGCCCGCATGTGGACAAATGGCGCCGTAGATTCTTTCTTGGCTTTGGTGTTTTCCAACTCCGTATTCGTGTGCTATGCAGGACTGGATTGATTGCTCGAGTTTTGATTTTTCTTTTGGATAGAACATGCCAGCTACAGCCGGTGTTCTAATACGCATCTATTCTATTTCCTCTTCAGAAATCTTTGTTTCGAAATCGTCGATTTCGTATTTCATTGGGTCGTTTTCCCCAAGCTTGCCTTTTTGTATCAGGATCTCTCTTGCCAATAGCCAAAAGACTGTAGCAAGCGATTTGCGTCCTCGATTGTTTGCTGGAATGACTACATCGATCTTTGATGTAACATTATCTGTGTTTGATATTCCAATGACTGGAACTCCTGCATTTGTTGCCTCTATGATTGCTTGAGAGTCAACCTGAGGATCGGAAATGATTACTAATTTTGGTTCAGTGTAATATGGTAATGATGGGTTAGTCAGTGATCCTGGCATGAATCTGCTTAGCATTTTCTTTGTTCCAATCAACTCACAGAATCTCTCAATTGGAGTGCTTGCATACTCGCGCCCAGAGCAGACCAAAATCTTATCCGCATCGATTCTGTTGATGAATTTTGCTGCAGTGTTGATTCTTGCTAATGTTTTATCAAGATCAATCATGTACAGGCCTTCAGGGCTTGCCTTTGTGATGAATGGTTGCATGAATGTTGTCTTGACAGTAGTTCCCACTCTGATTCCAGTAGATAGGATCTTTTTCTTGATGTCTTGGCCTTCTGCTTGTTGACTCATTTTACGATTTTAAACCTCTGCCATACCGCGTATTAAATCATGCTCTGATAGACGAATGAGTTCGTTTAGTTTTGAGACTCGCTCACCACCAACAACTCCAACCTTTAGCATCTTGGAGCCAGTCGCAACGCCGATGTGGGAAATTTGGGAATCAGTCGACTCACCCGATCTATGAGATGTTATGATTCCTATTTTGTTCTTGGTTGCAATCTGCGCAAATTCTAGCGCATCATAAAGACTACCTGCTTGGTTTACCTTTAGAATCACACCGGTGCATGATTTTTTCTTTACAGCCTTTTGGAGGATCTTGGGGTTTGTAACGGTAAGATCATCACCTGTGACAAAGGTTTTTGGGAATTTTTTTGCCAAAACCGCCATATCACCAAACGCTTCCTCATGGACTGCATCTTCTGCATAAATGAGCTTGTATTTTTTTATGATATCACCGGCAAAATCAATCTGTTCTTCTGGTGTGTTCTCAAAGCCGGCTCGCTCGTAAACATATTTTTTCTTTTTCTCATCCCATTGTGTGGATGATGCAAAGTCTACCCCAAGTGCTACTTCTTTGCCTAGCGTGAATCCTAGATTCTCAATTGCTTGGGCTGCTATTTCCAAGGCTCGCTCATTGTCCATTTCTGGTGCCCATCCACCCTCATCTCCTCGTCCGTTGGTAAAGCGTGGATTGTCTTTCTGAAGGGTCTTGCCAAGCTCCTTGTGAACTGCTAGATTCATCTCTATTGATTCCCGTGGTGTCTTTGCACCTATTGAGCAGATTAGGATCTCCTGAATGTCTGGGGTGCCAGGCCCTGCATGTGCCCCACCACCCAAAATGTTTCCAAGTGGAAATGGGAATCTCCATTTTTTTGTCTGAGATATTACCTTAAAGAACGGTTCATCTTGAGCCTTTGCAGCAGAATCGATGGATGCTATGGTAAGTGTGTATGCTATAGCACCGCCTATTTTGGAATAATTGTTGGTGTTGTCGATTTTTCTTATCTCTCTTTGAATTGATTTTAGATCATCCGAGTCCAATCCGACAAACTTTTTGATGTTTTTGTTTAGAATCTGGAGGCTTTTTTCCGCCTTGTTGTCTGCAAAACTTTGTGCCTCATACTTTCCAACGCTTGCGCCAGATGGTGCGCAGGCTCGACCTAGGTGCTTTTTATCAGAAATGACATCGACTTCTATTGTCTTGCTACCGCGGCTATTGTAAACTAGTCTACCTCTTACCGATGTGATCTTTGGCATTTACTCTAACTCGGATTGAACTTCCAAGTAACGTCTCTGGATTGCCTCATAGAAAGGAATGATTTGTTGTATTGTCTCTACTGTTGTCAACATCATTCTTCTGCAGCAGTATCTTTTCAAACCAAGTGAATCTAAAACTTTGACTGGTTCTTCTCCAGCTTTGATTCTATTTTGATAATCATCATATTTGTCGGCAATTAGATTTCCACAAGTGAAACATCTGACTGGGATTAACACGATCTCAAAAATCAAGTAAGGTTATAAAAACCATCCATGGAATTTTGCTGCGGGAGTTGCCAAGCCCGGCCAACGGCGCTAGCTTGAGGGGCTAGTATCTTAGGATTTCGTGGGTTCAAATCCCACTTCCCGCATTTCCTCATTTTTGCTAAAATGGAAAAAAATGGATGTTTTTGGGAAAAAATGAAGGTTTTGTGCGTAAATAAATGAAAGTTGAAAATGTACAATTTCACAAAATTTTTTTTATTTTTTTAATTTCTTGATTAGATCTGATCGTCTAATCTCTTCTGTAATTGCGATTCTAGTTTCTTCAACTAGAATCCTATTCACATCAAGCTTTCTTCTTGCTTCTTTGACCACTTTATCAAAATAGGCAAACGGATACAACATCAAGTACAACTCGTCCATTTTCTCAAACATTTCTCTAGCATCTTCTGATTTTCCAATTCGAATTTTATCATAGACGTCTCGCCTCATCTCTCCAATACAATCGAGTAATCCCAAAACAAAGGATTCGTCTTTTACGCCAAGTGACTCTGGGCTTGGAATGTCTTTACCTTGGATTAATGCCAAAAACGAGGATGCCTCTACGAATTCCTGCTCAGATGGAATCAGGTACCTGTATAGGGACTTGTCGATGTTTTTTCTGTATTGTTCAAGCAGCTTCTTTGCCTGCAAGATCTTTTTTGCAGCCGACTTGGTCTCGCCTTTGTGGCAATCAATTATGGATTCGCTGCACAAGGTGATTATCTGGCGAGTATTCTTAATTAGGTTCTCTCGCTCATCTAGGCTTTTCTCAAGTGCCTTTGAAATTTTTTGCAGCGATCGTTTTGTTGAATCCACTGACGTGATTTTATCACTCTAGAATAAAGTCGTTTTCAAATAACTTATTTTATGTCAAGAATTTGGCTTTAGCATGGAGATTACTGTTAAACAAATGTATCAAATTGAGGAAAACGGACACCAGATGGGATTTCCGCGACAATTAATGATGGAAAATGCCGGCGCATCCATGGTCAAAAGAATTCTAGAGAAATTCCCAGACATTTCATCGAAAAAGATTCTAGTCTTTGCAGGCCTTGGCAACAATGGTGGTGATGCACTAGTTGTCGCAAGACACCTGGCTGGATATGGCGCCAAAATCACTGTGGTTTTGCTGGGCAATCCGTCAGACATCAAGACAATCGAGTGCAGAACAAACTGGCAAGTCTTGGAAAAGATGAAATCCGTCCAGCTGGGATTTGGTCCTGCAGATGCTACAAACTTTGATGTGGATATCATAGTTGATGGTATCCTGGGAACTGGAATTACTGGACAAATCCGTGAACCACATGCTGCGGCAATTGATCTTATCAACAAAACAAATGCATTCAAAATTGCAGTCGATGTTCCAAGCGGGCTGGATCCTGATACTGGAGACACTGCCGACAAACATGTCACCGCAGATGTCACCGTGACATTTCACAAAATGAAAAGAGGCATGCCAAGACGAAAAGATCTTTGTGGAATTATCTTTGTTGAAAAAATTGGCATACCACCAGAAGCCGAAATAGGTGTACTATGATAGTTCATCAGATTCCTGTAGGTAGCATGCAGAACTTTACCTATGTTGTGGAAGATGAGGACACCAGCGACGCAATCATAATTGATCCGTCATGGGATCTTGATGAAATAATGAGAACCATACAAAAAAACAATCTCAAAGTAAAATACATTGTAAACACACATCATCACTTTGATCATACGATAGGCAATGACACAATGAAAACACAAACAGGTGCTCCAATCGTACAATACAAGGGCTCCATGATAAAACATGATCTCGAAGTATCTGATGGTGAGAAAATAAAATTCGGCAACTCGGAGCTCACAATAATCCATACTCCTGGGCACTCCAAGGACAGCATGTGTCTGATGGGTGATGGCAAAATATTCTCAGGCGATACGCTCTTTGTTGGAACATGCGGCCGAGTGGACCTACCTGGCGGTGATGCTAGAGAATTATATCATAGTCTGGTCGATATATTGAGAAAAATGGATGATGATCTGCTCATGTATCCTGGACACAACTATGGCTCCACTCCAACCTCAACTTTGGGCATGCAAAAAAAGATGAACTTTGTAATGCAGCCAAGAACCGAGGCGGAATTCTTGGAAATAATGGGTATTGGTTAATTGCACAAAGACGTCGAGATTTTTATTGACAAGCGGCAAGGACAAACATTCCTAGAAAAATTAGAAAAAAAACAATTTCTCTTCTCATTAGTAATATCATATACGGATACATGTACTATTCCTGGAATCAAATTAG